>JAABUD010000289.1 GCA_011389555.1 Desulfotignum sp.
CTGGGAACTGTTGATTTATCTTCTTTTTCAACGTCATAACTGTCTGCAGTCACATCAAAGTCCACCCGATAATCCAGATTCAACGACGCTGCCTTGCCCCTGGCATAGTTAAGATCGGTCATGACCTGCCGGGCCGCGGAATGAAGCCGGAAGGTGGGCAGGTTGGCAAGGATGTTGGGAACGGCGATGCCCGCCAGGATACCGATCAAAGCGACAACGACCATCAATTCGACCAGTGTAAAACCGTCGTTTTGAAAATCGCGGGATGTAATTCTTTTTTTAAGCATACTACAATTACCTTATCTGAAACGGTAAATTTTTGCATTTGCTTTTGGCCGTACGATCATCATGTACCATATTTATAAAATAAGCAATAAAAATGCCAGGCCAACATTTATTCCCATATATGGCACGCTGTCAGAAAATGGTGGAGTATCCTCTGTGCCCAATAACAATTTATGTCATGTTTTTCAACAAATTTTGAAACTTTGGACAAAATCGGGTTCTACTGTGCAACCCCATAACAAAATCTCACCGTGCTGACGCATGAATATTTATAATTCAGTGATATCAATGGTGAAGCCCAGGCTGAAAATTATTTCATGTTCCGGCCCTGGGAGAACAAATTATTAATTTTACCAAAACTGGTATTATTAATAATTTGGACCCCTCTGCCCTGGATCATCTTGGTTGTCTGGGCAATCTTTTCCTGGGTCCATCCAAGGCGGCTCAGCCGGTCGCCATGGCTGGTGTTGCATTGGGCTGACAAGGGTATCCGATTATTTTGACAAACAACGCTTGACTTTTGCTGACAGCCAACTATAATCGGGCAATCAGCTTGAAAATGCTGACGGATTGTTTTCGCTGGTAGAGTGTATTTCTGATTCCACATGGGAGGACACCCAAAGCAAACAGATTTTTTTATTTTTTATTACAGGAGAGCGCCGACATGGCAAATGGTACAGTAAAATGGTTTAACGACTCAAAAGGGTTTGGTTTCATCGAAGTTGAAGGTGGTGGAAAAGATGTATTTGTTCACCATTCCGGCATTAATTCCAGCGGTTTCAAGTCCCTCAATGAAGGGGACCGGGTGTCATTCGACATCGAAGAAGGTCAGAAAGGGCCTTCTGCCAAGAATGTGACGGTGCTCTAAAATATACCCTTTGGTGTTATTTCAGACATACCTGACAGACTGATAAAAAGTTCCTGGATTGTAACGATTCAGGAACTTTTTTGTTTGGACGTCAACCGAACCAGCGATCGCGTTTCTTTGCCATCCGGCAGATCATAGTCATCCCATTGAATACAAAATTTTTTTTTAAGGTCCCTGGTGATCTCCTCTCTGGCACCCGGGCTTTTCAACGCATACAGAATACCGTTTGGTGCCAGCAGAGGGCCGGCCAGACCGGCCAGTCGATCGAGATCGGCCAGTCCCCGGGCCAGGATACCGTTGAACCGCCCGACAAACCCCGGGTCTTTGTGTAAATCGTCCACCCGTCCATGGATCGCCTCTATTCCATCGATTTTCAGCATTCGGATCACATGCTTGAGAAAATGGATTTTTTTCCGGGATGCATCCACCAGCACCATCCGGATGCCCGGATTGAGCAGTTTCACCGGCAACCCCGGAAACCCGCCGCCGGTGCCCATGTCCATCATTTGTCCGGTCGTGACATGGATAAACGGCTGAATGGCCACGGCATCCAGAAAATGCTTGTGTGCCAGAAGGGCCGGCCCTTTGATGGCGGTCAGGTTGACATGCCGGTTCCATTTTTCCAGGTGGATCGCATGACACGCCATCTGTTCCACCTGAACACGGGTGAGGTCAAGCCCCATTTGACGGCTTCCCCGGCCCAGGGTGTCGCAAAACAGATCCATCCAGTTATCGTCGGACACCGCCGTCATCCTGGGTTTCAAAACCGGTCCCAGGGCCTCACATAGGCTTTCATGCCGGTTTTTTCGACAAATTGTGCCATGGCCTGGTCTGCTGTTTTTCGGTCGGCAAAGGAGCCGATCCTCACCAGATACCAGGTCACGTTGTTGGAACGGGTCAAGACAAGAATCCGGGCATCATACCCAAGCGCCTGCAGTTCGCTCAATTGGGCCCGGGCATTTTTTTGGACCTGGTACGCCCCGGTCTGGATTTCATATTCAGGATCCACGGTGCTGTTTTCAGATGGTTTTTCTTCCAATGCCGCAGGGGTTGATTCGGACACGTCCGGGTCTGCTGCCGGTTCGTCCGGAGGGGTGGTTTCAGTTGGTTCGTCCGGAGGGGTGGTTTCAGTCGGTTCGTCCGGAGGGGTGGTTTCTGTCGGTTCCGGCGTATCGGTTTCCACCGTCTCCCGGGCTTCCGGGGCCGGGCCCAGTTTTTCCAGCTGCGCGTTGGCATACTCTTTTTCAGGATCCACTTCCACGGCTTTTTCATAGGCGGTCCGGGCCGCCTCGACATCCCCGAGTTCCAGATACAGGTCCCCTTTCAGGCAATGGGCCAGATAAAAATCCGGCACCAGCGTCAGGGTCTGAGCAATATCATCCAGGCTTTTGTCATATTCCTTGAGTTCAGCCCAGCAGATGGCCCGGTTGAAATACGCGTAATGGCTGTCCGGAGAAAGATCGATCTCCCGGTCATAATTGGCAATGGCTTTCTCGTATTCCCCCTTGTAATACCAGGCCACGCCCAGATTGCTGTGCAGCCCTTTCAATTCCGGCATCATCTGTCTGGTCTTTTCAAAATCATGAATCGCAAAATCATACTGTGACTGTTTCATAAAAGCCACGCCCCGGTTTTTATAGGCATCCGGGTTGTCGGGGTCCAGTTCGATCAACTCGGTAAACACATCGATGGCGGCTTCGTATCGCTGCTGCTTTAAATGTTCGACTCCTGTTTCAAACAATTGTTTTTCCTGGGATGCAACCACGGTTGCACTCAGGAAACAGACAAACAAACAAACCGGTATAATGCTGTATCGTATCATGATTCTCCATACATTCTCAGGATTCACTATTGATAATGCATCCTAAAAAAAATTGTTGTCAAACACAAGACAAATCCCGTTTTCACCTTGTTTTGTCCGGACCGGGGTCGGTCTCCGGAATCAATCCTGGTGGGTGTCAACGATTTCTCTGATTTCCGGCTCCAGGGACAGAAACACCTCCACCAGATCGGGATCGAAAAACAAGCCGCTGCCTTTTTTGATTTCCGCCAAAGCAGTATCCACGGGCCACGGGTCTTTGTAGGGCCGCCTGGAAATCAGGGCATCGAACACATCGCAGATACAGGTGATTCTGCCGACCAGGGGGATTTCCTTGCCTTTGAGATGCTGATGATATCCGGTTCCGTCCCATTTTTCATGATGGGTCATGGCAATGATCCGGGCCACCTCCAGCAGTTGAGAGGTTCCGCCGGACAATAATTTTTCACCGATGCGGGTATGGGACCGCATGGATTCCCATTCCCCGGTGTCCAGTTTTCCGGGTTTGAGCAGGATGTTGTCGGAAATACCGATCTTTCCCACATCATGCATGGTGGATGCCAGGTCCAGCCGGTCATACTCTTCCCGGGAAAGGCCCAGGGCCTTGCCCATGAGTCGGCAGTATTTGCTCATGCGGTTGATATGGGTGCCCGTGTCCTGGTCCCGGTATTCCGCGGCCTTGCCCAGGCGGTTGATCACCTCGATCTGGGCTTTCCGCAGTTCTTTGGTGCGCTCCCGGACCATCTCTTCCAGGATGGCGTTCTGATTTTTCAACGCTTCCCCGGCCAGCTTCAGGGTCAGATGGGTTTTGACCCGGGCTTTGACCTCGGTGATATCGAACGGTTTGGTGATGTAATCCACGGCACCGACATCGAACCCCTTGGTTTTATGGGTCAGATCATCCATGGCCGTGATAAAGATGATGGGAATGTCCCGGGTTCGGGGATCGGCTTTGAGCCGGTGGCATACGTCAAATCCATCCGTGCCGGGCATGACGATGTCCAGCAGAATCAAATCCGGCAGGTTTTGTTTTGCAAACCGGACCGCTTCTTCGCCATTGAGGCTGACCCCCAGCTTATACATCTCTTTCAAAGCATTCACCAGTACATCCACGTTGGATTTGGTATCATCCACCAGCAGAATCATACAATCGTCGATCGTTTTCATGAATCGCTCTTCCCTGCTCATTTCCAGCCACCTGTTTTTTCCATGAGACGTGCCATATATTTTTTCGCATCCTCAAACTGATAGTTTTTAACCGCCGCTGTCAAATGTGTCATCTCTTTTTTCCATGTGCCTTGAACATGGGGCGCGATTTTTTGAACCAGGGTTTCAGAAACAACCGGATCACATTGTTCAAGGCTGGCCATCAAGGACCGGGCCAGGTCTTTGATTTCACCCACCGAAACATCGGTGGACAAACAAGACGTATCGGTTTTTTCCTCTTTTTTAAAGGCGTTGATCTGTGCACAAAATTGTTTGGCAGACCGGCACACGGTTTCATAGGCCGACTGGACCGTCACCAGCAGGGACTGAGCATCCCGGCCGTTTTTTTGCCGGCAGGCCTGCTCCAGTGCTTTCACGGACTCAAACAGGGCCATGGCAGACACATTGCCGGACGCTCCTTTGAGCGAATGGCTCAAATCCGATGCGGCCTTGAAATCGGATCGGTCGATCAACGCGTTCATTTCCTGCTGAAACCCGGCGTAGGTGTGACAGAAATCAGACAAAATCTCCGCGTAAACCGGGGCTGCCCCCCCCAGCCGTTCCAGGCCGTCCTCGATATCCAGGCCCGGCAGGGTTTTTGGATCCGTCTCTGGCGGGGAGGATGATTGCCGGACGCGCGGAACCGATTCAGGAACCGACAGGTGATGACCCGGACCGAGCTGATTTTTCAATGCCGTGAACAGGACATTTCTGCGGATGGGTTTGAGAATGTAATCATTGATCCCTGCTTCCAGACAGGCTTTCCAGTTGTCTGCCTTGGCATGGGCGCTCATGGCGATGATGGGCAGCCGGGTTTCGGAAAACTGCTGCCGGATGATGCGGGACGCTTCAATCCCGTCCAGATGCGGCATCTGTATGTCGATCAGCACGGCGGCATAATCGGTTTTCCGCACCTTTTCGATGGCCTCGATACCATTTCGGGCGACATCCACTGTCACACCCGCCATCCGGAGCATCTCAGAACCGATTTTCAGATTGATGGCATTGTCCTCCACCAGAAGAATCCGGGTATCTGAAAAGGAGGGGTCGGCGTTTTCCGCTGTCAAAGGGGCCGGCCGGGTCACGCCGGCATGACTGAATGTGCGTTGCACCACCTCTTTCAACATCGATTGTTTCACCGGCTTGGTCATGGATTGGATGACCCCAAAATCCCTGGATCTGTGCAAATCGTCATTTTTCCCCATCCGGGTCAGGGCGATGGACAGATCAACAGATCCGACCATGGTTTTCAGACGTTTGAAAAGCGCAGGATCCCCGATATCGGTCAAACCCATATCCATCAACACCAGATGAAAGGACGCGGAACCGCGGGGTTCAAAAAACAGATCCACAGCCCGGGAAGCCGTTCCGCAGGCCGTGACGTGAAATCCCCATGATTCAAGCAGTTGAACCAGGGCCTGACGGCCGGACCGGTTTTTCATGGCAACCAGGGCCGGATACGATTTTCCCTTTGCAGGTATCTGTGTCCGGTCTTTCCGGGAACGCTTGTCATGTTTCAACGGGACGGTAAAGTAAAAAGTGCTGCCCTGCCCCGGATGACTGTCCACGCCGATGGTACCGTTCATCATTTCAACGATCTGGCGGCAGATGGCCAGACCCAGGCCGGTCCCCCCATATTCCCGGGTCTTTGCATTCTTGACCTGGGTAAAGGATTCGAACAGATGATCAAAATGTTCCGGCGCAATCCCGATCCCCGTGTCCGTCACCCGGAAACCCAGTTCAATCACGTCAGCTTCACGACGGACCGGTTCCACCCGGATGATGATTTCTCCCTGCCGGGTGAATTTCAACGCATTGGACGTCAGGTTGATGAGCACCTGACGCAGCCGCATGGGGTCCGCGATCACCTGCCCGGGCACATCCGGATCGATATTTACAATCAGTTCCAGATTCTTCCGGGTGATCATTTCCAGAAAAATATCCGACACCTCTTCCACGACATCCCGGACATCAAAGGAAACTTCCTGGAATTCCAGTTTTCCGGCTTCGATTTTTGAAAAATCGAGAATATCGTTGATCAGCCCCAGCAGAGAAAACGCGGAACTCCGGATGATTTCCAGGTATTCGGCCTGCTGCCGGGAAAGATCATCCGCCATGATCAGATCACAGGTACCCACAATCCCGTTCATGGGATTCCGGATCTCATGGCTGATGACCGCCAGAAATTCACTCTTGGCTTTGTTGGCTTTTTCCGCTTCTTTTCTGGCGGCTTCCACCTGTTTGATGGCACTGGACAGCCGGGCCGCGTTTTCTTCCTGGATTTTTTTGGCCAGATTCAGGGCCCGGGCTTTTTCCCTGAGCATCTGCTGGGCTTTTCTCAACGCCTCTTCCGCTTCCATCTCCTTGGTCACAAGGGTGAGACATCCGGATGAGACATGAATCCGGTCTTGTTTGAATGCGGTGACCGTGGCCTGATCCTTCAGCCATGCGATGTCACCGTCGGCAAGCTGCACTTTGTATATGGCTTCCACCTGCCCTTTTTTTTCGCCCTGCTCCCGAAGCCCTTTTCGGGAACCTGGCAGCTCGGACTGATGCAGTCGCTGGGGATGGATCTGATGATGATTGTCATCCTGGTAGTCATAGACCCGCCGTTCCACAATCCGGTTTCTGAAAACATCTGCCAGTTCCGATGCCGGACACCCCATCAGAGCGCTGAACCGGTTGCCGGCAAACTCGTACCACATGGCATTTTCCTGCTCCTGCCAGGCGGACAGATAAGGGATGACCGGTGTCCGGGTCTGTTCAAAGGCAGTCAGCCGGCTGATATTTTCTTTGACATGTGTCTTCAGGGCATGGCTGTAGCTTCCATGCAGTATTTTTCCAGGATAATCCTTGTTTTCCATCAGTGTGTTATCTTTCTTTTTTCAGATCTCCCGGCCATGTATCTGGATTCAGGCCCCTGCCAGATGGGCAGCAATCTTTTTTTTGATGTCACGGCTCTTGAACGGCTTGGTGATATAATCGGCACCACCGCATTTGAAACATTTTTTTTCATGATCCGGTTTATCCACGGCAGAAATAAAAATCACCGGAATATCGTTGGTTTCAGGATCGGACTTCAATTTTCGGCACACCTGGAACCCATCCATTTTCGGCATGATGATATCAAGCAGGATCAGATCGGGATGGTGGGTTCTGGCAAACCGAATCGCATCCTTGCCGTTGAGGCTGACCCCGATCTTGTAATCCGCTTTCAAAACCTGGACCAGCACATCGATATTGGCCTTGGTGTCATCCACGATCAAAATGTTTTTCATGTCCGCTTCCCCCGGATTCCGCCGGCAAAAATATACGTATCTTTGTGCCGTGGTTTTTCTTTGAATGAACCGCCATTTCCCCGCCATGTCTGACAAAGATCACCCGGCTCATGGCAAGGCTCAGGCCGACCCCCTTTTTCATATCCTTTTGTTTCGTGGAAAAATAGGGCAGGCACACCTGATCCAGGACCTGGGGGTCAATGCCGCAGCCGTTGTCCTCGATGACCACCTGAACATACCGGCCGGGCCCGGGCCGGGTGCCGGAAACATCCTGCTTTTCAACCGGCGTGTCTTCCATGGATATGTTTTCCAGGGTCACCTGGATCCATCCATCGGTTTTCTCTGCCACTGCCTCACAGGCATTGATGATGACATACTCGAGGGCCCGGGCCATCAACCGGGTATCCACCCGGCACGGCCATATCCCTCTGGGTATCTCGACCCGGTAGGGAACATCGCTGTCTTGCAGCAGGGACCGGACCACCCTGGCAACCACACGGGTGAGCAGTGAATTTTTCTCCACCGGGGCCCCTTCCCTGGACAGAAAAGAGATATCCCGGTTCAGTGCCAGGGCGCTGCGGCTGGTTTTCAGGGCATTGGCCAGATACCGCTGCCGCTCCTGGGTGCTTGCGGATGCCGAGGCCGACAATTGAAGATAATCGGCAATACCGGTCAACAAATTGTCAAAGTCATGGGAGACACCTGTTGAAAAAGTGCTGATCACCGACTGTTCTCTGAATTGGGTCCGGCGTTCCCGATCCGACATTTCCCGGGATATGTCCAGGGTAATACCATCCACCCGGTCATTGTCATCGGTCTGATTTTGATAAGGGGTGCCGGATTTTTCAAGTAACCAGACAAACCGGTTGTCCCGGCATTCAAACCGGTACACGATATCCAGCGGGACATGGTCCTGAAACAGCTGTTTACAGGCGTTTCTCACCTTTTCTTCGTCCGCCGGATGGACCCGGTTCAACCATCCGCTTTTGCCCATTTCCTGAATGCGGTGGACGGAAAAACCGGTGAACCGCTCCACAGCCGGACTGATATACGTAAAATCACCATTGGCATCCAGGGTCCACCCGACCATGCCGGGCACATTTTCATGGCCCCGGCTGACCCGTTCCTGCCCTGCCGGCACCGAAGTCCGGTGCACAAAATCTTTGAGAACCGTGTCGATGGTTTTCAAAAGCCTGGCAGGATCCGCCGGTTTTTTAACCACGGTATAGGCCCCCACTTTCCGGGCCTGGTGTCTGATTTGGTTTCCATCCCGGGCCGAAGAATAGAAAATAAAAGGAATATGCTTCAGTTTTTCATCCAGTTGACACAGCCGGCAGAACTGGAATCCATCCATTTCAGGCATCTGGATATCGGAAATGATCAGGTCACACATATGTTCCTGAAGAAGGCGCAACGCTTTTCCGGCACTCCCGGCGGACAGGACGGCATACCCGTTTCGGGTCAGCAGTACCTCAAGGACTTTGAGATTGACCTTGATGTCATCGACAATGAGTATTTTTTTCATCACATCCTGACCGGGTGTTGAATAATTAGGCCCGCCATCTTAAATATCACAAAGAGCCATACTAATGATGTCCATCCCCTGTATTCATCGCGGACATGCCGTCAAACAGAACAGTGTACGTTAAAGTCAAAACACTACAAAAAACACGGATCAAAGTCAAACGATAAATCATGTGGAACAACGGTGTCACGCTCAGTACTGGGGGAAACTGTTCTCTGTGATCGACTGGCCCTTTCAACCGACACAGAAATTTGATTGTATTTTAGGAAAGATCTGTGATAAAATAGATAAAAATAATCATCCCGCCCCTTTCAAAAAAAATATGGCACACCAATTGCATTAGAATTTTGCAAAGGCAAAAAAAATAATTTGAGATTTCACAACAATGAACTTTAATTTAATAAGGAAAAAAAAATGAAACAGCTACTTTATGCCGGACTGGCCGCATTGATGGTCATGTTGTTTTCAGTCAGTGCCACAGCCGCCACCATGGAAGTTACCTGGAATAATTTTGAAAATGTTACTTATAATTACGACAATGCGTCAGTTGACAGTCAGGCTGGCGAGTTTGGTGTCACATTGTATGGGGAGGACTGGGATACTTTTTTTTCTACGGTAGCGTATTGTGTGGATCTAGACCATTTTATCAATGTTTTAGACGACGATGATCCTGTGACACTCAATCCGGTGACCCTTGGCAGCAGCACATATGGCAGCGACAACTATCTGCAGTCCGCCTGGTTGATGGATACGTATTCAGCAGGGGCTTCAGGAGATTCGCAACAAGAAGCCGGGCTGCAGCTGGCCATCTGGGGGGCTGTCTATGGTGACAACTTTTCCTTTGACAATACAACCGGGGATGATGATATCAACTCCTATTACAATGATTACTACAGTTCTTTGAGTGACGAAACCTGGAATGACGCTATGTGGTCCTCTCTTGGCTACAATTATGCCGTGACCACCTACGGCGATGGCATCGATGCTCAGGAACTTCTCGTTCAACTGGATCCGGTTCCGGAGCCCGGCACCATGCTGTTGCTGGGAATGGGCATTGCCGGGTTGGGAGCGGCCGGCAGGAAACGGTTCAGGAAAAATTAATCGCAGTGATTTCAGGCCCTGGAATATTGGTAAGCGTTTATTATTTTTGACAAAACCAGTTATTGAATTATAATATTGCATATGAAGCAAAGCGATTGTGACAACATCACAGAAACCAATTTACCCTCAAGTTGAGGAGGAAAAATATGAAACGGCGATCAATTTATCTGTTGTTGTTTATTTTCTGGATCACAGGCGCTGTCCATGCCAGCACCTGGACGATTCAAGACAATTATATTGGAGGTACCATCCTTGAATCAACTTATGACGAAGGATGGGTACATGATGATGGAGATGTCATTGCCTTGTCCGATGAAGTCAATTACTTTAACATTGAATTTATGACCGTTGCCATTTCAACCAATGGTAATGTGACAGTAGAAATTCAGACAGATTATTCCGATGGCCGTCGTGGAACAAACTATGGTGATCTGTTTGTGAGCACTGATGGATGGAGCCCATATGGGGACGTAAACTCTGGATATCCTGACGATGAATTCGGTTTAGGAGAAACTTGGGAGTATGCTCTGAACACATCATCCAGTAACATTTATTCGGCCAATCGAGACAATATTCAGCAGTCCAATGACGTCATGACAGCACCAACACATCACTACCGTAACAACCAGGAAGTGCTTTACAATCCCGACGACGATGAAGCATCCCAAGGCTCTTTTGTCTTTTCCCATGCCGGAAACCTTATCAGCTATGCCTTTAATCTATCAACGCTGTTCGATCAGGACTGGAGCTGGGAAGATGAACTGGACCTGGGATTTCACTGGACTATGACCTGTGCCAATGACGTTATTCAAGGCGGCATCCACAAAGCAGCTGTCCCGGAACCCGCCACCATGCTGCTTTTGGGGCTGGGTATTGCCGGCCTTGGGGCAGCAGGAAGAAAACGTATTAATAGGCGATGAAAATTTTAAGAAGTAAATTATTTTGATTCAACACATGACATTTTTTGACAAAATCATGACAAATACTGTCGAACATGTATCCAATTTTTTCAAAAGGAGGCGGACAATGAAACCGTTATATACAAAAATATCAATTATTTTGTGCACTCTGTTTTTATGGGCAGGAATGAGTGTGGCAGACGTGATCCATATCGGCACTTTTTCTGGAAATGACAACGATGCCAATCATGTGAGCTCCTTGGTGAATTATTACCATGAACCAAACACGGATCTTCCCGTGCAGTTGACTCTGCTGGGAAAATGGGAATCGGAAGATGGGAAATGGGAATCTTGGGATAACACCAAAGGTCCGAAATTCTATGGCAGCTTTCTTACCGGTGGCACAAGAGACGAATCGGGCATCATATCTGGCAACTGGGATGCCGGCGAAGACTGGTCTGCATCTGATCCCATCTACTATAGTTTCAAAGCCTCAAATGATTTTGCACTTTATTACGCCAATGGGGAAACCAGCGGAAACTGGACAATTGACTGGACGGCAGGAAATAGTGGCAAAAGTCCTGACTTATCCCACATCTCATTCTGGACAGCTGAAGGAAACACCAACCCGGTGCCCGAGCCCGGGACCCTGGCCCTGGTGGGACTGGGGCTTGCCGGTATCGCCGGTTACCGGCGCAAACGGCATTCCAGTTAGAGATTTTCATACTCGCTTTCTTCCGGTGGATGGATTTTTTCCATTCACCGGTTTTTTTTTATCCTTTTATGAAAGTGTTACGTGAATATTTGACTGCTTATACGTTCTTTATTGGTTGTGGCCTCTCGGGCCATGATTTTCATTGACAAACCCGGCTGATTCGTATATAGAATCTTTTTTTTCATGGGCTGAGTGTAACCTGACAATTCAATTATAAAACCATCGCAACATAACAGTAGCTGAACCCGGAAAAATGGACCGCCTTTTGTCGGCAGACGGTTGCGTTCGTTGAACCAGTGACCTGCCGGGCTTCGGGCAAATTATTATTCATGAAGGATGATGTAAAATGATCAGAGATTTAAAACGGGTGAGAAATATCGGCATCAGTGCCCATATCGATTCTGGCAAAACCACCCTGACAGAACGGATTTTATTTTATACGGACCGGATTCACAAAATCAATGAGGTCCGGGGAAAAGACGGCACGGGTGCGGTCATGGACTCCATGGACCTGGAAAGAGAACGCGGTATCACCATTGCATCGGCTGCCACGTATTGTGAATGGAAAAAACACAATATCAACCTCATCGATACCCCGGGACACGTGGATTTCACCGTGGAAGTGGAACGGTCGTTGCGGGTGCTGGACGGGGTGGTGCTCATTTTGTGCTCGGTTGCCGGGGTTCAGTCACAGTCCATCACCGTGGATCAGCAGATGAAACGCTATGAAGTGCCGTGTATCGCCTTTGTCAACAAATGTGACCGGTCCGGTGCCAACCCGGCCAAGGTGGCCAGACAGCTGAAAACCAAACTGGGCCACAATTCCGTGTTGATGCAGCTGCCCATCGGGGTGGAGGACAAACACGAAGGCGTGGTGGACCTGGTGGCCATGAAAGCCTACTATTTCGAAGGTGACCATGGCGAGCAGGTGGCAGTCAAAGACATTCCCGACAATATGCTGGAAGCGGCCAATGAAGCCAGAGAAGAAATGATCGATGCGGCCTCTTTGTTCTCGGAGGAACTCACCGATGCCATTCTCGAAGAATCGGACATCAGTGAAGACCTGATCAAAAAAGCCGTGAGAAACGGCGTGATGGGCAGACATATCACACCGGTATTTTTGGGTTCCGCATACAAGAACAAAGCGATCCAGCCGCTGCTGGATGCCGTGATCGATTATCTGCCCTCCCCGCTGAACATTCAGAACGAGGCCATCGACCTGGACAACAACGAAGAAAGTGTGATCCTGGAAAGCGACTTTGACAAACCCACCGTGGCTCTTGCGTTCAAACTCGAGGACGGCCAGTATGGCCAGCTGACCTATATTCGGGTGTATCAGGGATGTATCGCCAAAGGCGACACCCTGGTGAACACCCGGGACGGCAAAAAAATCAAAGCCGGCCGGCTCATCCGCATGCATGCCTCCCAGATGGAAGATGTGGAGGAAATCCCTGCCGGCCATATCGGTGCCATGTTCGGCATTGACTGTGCCTCCGGAGACACATTCGTATCGCCGGTCATCAACTACTCCATGCTGGCCATGCATGTGATGGAACCGGTCATATCCCTCTCCATCGTGCCCAAGGACAACAAGGCCCAGATCAACATGTCCAAGGCATTGAACCGGTTCACCAAGGAAGACCCCACTTTCAAGACCTATGTGGATCATGAGACAGGTGAGACAATTATCCAGGGCATGGGCGAGCTGCATCTGGAAGTGTATGTGGAACGCATGAAACGGGAATACAAGGCAGAAGTCACCACCGGGGCCCCCCGGGTCGCCTACCGGGAAACCATCACCCAGAAGGCCCTGTTCAACTACACCCATAAAAAACAGACCGGTGGGGCCGGCCAGTTCGGTCGCGTGGCCGGATTTCTCGAACCGTGTGAGGAGGAGTTTGAATTTGTCAACAAGATCACCGGGGGCCGGATTCCCACCCAGTATATTCCGGCCTGTGAAAAAGGATTTGCCGGCTGCATGACAAAGGGCCCCAAACTGGAATTCCCGGTGACCGGTGTGCGGGTGACGATCGATGACGGAGCGTTCCATGCGGTGGACTCATCGGAAATGGCGTTCCAGGCCGCTGCCCGGGGGGCATTCCTGGAAGGGTACATGAAAGCCAGACCCGTGGTCAAGGAACCCATCATGAAAGTGGTCATCGAGACCCCCAATGAATTCCAGGGGTCCTGCATGGGGTTGATCAATCAACGCCGGGGAATCATCCAGGGATCCCAGGAAGAGGGGGTCATGTCGGTGATTGAAAGTCAGGTGCCCTTGTCGGAAATGTTCGGTTTTTCCACGGTCCTCAGGTCCGCCACCCAGGGAAAGGCCCAGTTCACCATGGAATTTTCTTCCTATAAACAGGTTCCCCAATCCATTGCCGAAGAAATCATCAAACAGAAACAGGAAGAAAACAAAGCCTAAGACCGAAATATCAAGGAGAGGGAATATGTTAAAAAAAGATCTCAATCTCAGAAGCCCCATTGAAAAAATCATGGGCATCGACACTATTATCGACAGCAAATTCGGTGCCGTGCTCTCCAGAGCCGGCGTGGGCAAAACCCGTTTTCTGGTCCAGATTGCACTGACACAGCTGCTGGCGGACCAGAAAATCGTTCATGTCAGCCTGGATGATTCCATGGGAAAAATCAACCTGCGCTACAACGAAGGATACACCAACCTGGTGGACAGCATCGGGTATGTGGATCCCCAGAAAGCCGTGCGGCTGTGGGACGATATCAGCCTCAACAAAGTGGGCATCAGCTACAATGACGCCACATTCGACACCGATAAACTCAAGGACTACCTGAAAAGCTTTAAAAAAGCCGAGCTGCCCATGCCGTCGATGATCATCATCGACGGTCTCAATTTTGATGAAGACATTACCGATACTCTGGAAAACCTGCAGGCATTGAATCAGGAATTTTCCACGTCCATATGGTTTGCCATGCAGACCCACCGGGACGAGGCCATGGCAAAAGACGGATATCCGGTACAGCTGGAAACCCGAAAAGACCTGTTTGACAAGGCCCTGTTCCTGCAACCGGTGAACAACAAAATTCAGGCGGTCGTACTCAAGGACGGCAGCAGAACCGACCAGTCATTTCTTCTGGACCCGGCCACCATGATGCTGGTGGAATAAGACATTTGAAACATTTCAGTGATGTGGGGCCGACCTGGCCCCACATCACTGAAATGTCTGGCGTTCAGACCCACTGCCGGATAAACCCTTCAATGGCCCGATACACCCGCTGCACCCCTTGCCCGATCAGAATTCCGTGCCGTTCATAATCAAACAGATACAATTCCTTGACGGTTGACCCCAGTTGATGGAACAGTTTTTCAGTTCCTCTGGGGTTGACCACCGGGTCTTTTCTGGACTGGACCACCAGGGCCGGTCGGGTGATCTGCTTCAGCCTGGGCCCCAGGTGATCCATGAGTCTTTCCAGTTGACGGATACCGGCAATGGGGTTTCTATGGTAATTGATGTGGGGATTTTCCGGATGATTGTCGATGAATTCCCTGGCCATGGCATTGAGACGGAAGCGACGGATCATGATGTTCCATGCATCGATGGCCGGCACGAAATGAGCGCCCATGTCCTGGAGCTGCATGGGCGGGGCCACGGCAAAAACCGCCTCGAAATCCGTCACCCGGGTCGCCAGATCCAGGGCCAGGCCGGCACCGGTTGAAAACCCGCCGATCACCCGTGTTGTGCTGGAATGACGGAGCGCCACATAGGCTTCCTCCACCGATTCGATCCACTGTTCATACCGGATCCGGGCCAGATCATCCGGTGAGGTGCCATGACCTTTGAGCCGGGGCACATGCACTGTGAAGCCTTTGGCATGCAGGTAACGGGCAAAAAATTTCATCTCTTCCGGCGCGGCCATGTATCCATGAATCAGCAGCACACCGGGGTTTTTCGACGGCTGTTTCAGAAACAAGGGCCTTCCGATGCGTTTTTTTTTGGATTCATCCGGCCTGAAAAAGGCCGCATAGTCTTCTGTAAAATCCATATTCATCTTTTCAATGATCCGGGATCCGACCCGTTCCCGGATCTGATGACGGGATTTCTGGGCAATCTTTTTCAGGCAGACCTGGGCCGCTTCCACCGGCTCCACTTCATTGGCCATGACCAGGATGGGATTTTCCATGCGAATGGCGTGAAATTCAGATAAGTTATAGAACCGGGTCTGATCTTTGAAAAAACGCCGGCCATCCCCGTCCATGCGGATCACCCCGGTTTTTTTGGCAAGGGCCAGAAAATTTGATATCCGTTTGAACCGGTCATCCACCAGCAGGTGAATCTGATTGTGCCGCAGCAGATCCGCCACATGGCACAGACGGTTCAGCACCAGGCAGGTGATGGCATAATACACCTTGCAGGCGAACTCATACCGGTCGATCCCTTCTTGTTTGTGTGGATAATGTTTGAGAATACTTGCCATGACATGGTCATGGTTCAGGGTGGTCAACCCATACACCTGGGCCATGTATGTCTCCATCACAGAAATGGCGATCCGTCTTGAAATCTGTCTGGATTCCAGGTCTACAAACGGCCGGATCCGGCGCTTCACTGTCAGCATGCTTTCCAGATAGGGATCATCAAGGTACGGGGCCATGTCGATGGGAGGACCGAACCGGATGGTGATGTCCACACCGGTGAACAGCATGGCCCCTTCGGTCATGAATTCATCCATCACCCGCCTGGAGGGTTTTTTGACCAGCAGTCCGGCCAGAGATCCCAGAATATTGTCCCGGGGATTGCCGGGATAATAGGTGATATTCACCGGCACGATATGGGTGGGCAGTTTCAGAATGTCATCGACATCCGTCAAATCGAGTTCTGCTGCCAGACGATGAAATTCCGGGGATCCGGATGCTTTCAGACGGCGCAGGCGTTCCCTGAAAAACGCGCATCGGAGCGCCACCACTGCGGCACCGGTATGAGGACGCAGATCTCCTTTGTCATCGGTGAGAACGAATTTTCCATCTTTGACCAGTTTTTTGTTTTTCACCATCATGCCTTCCGGAAAAATGATCCAGTCGGCATCTCCGGACAACAGGGTTTTCAAAAGCAGGTCGTCCCGGTCCGGTGCATGTGTGGACACCGCTCCCAGACGTCTGAGCAGCCCTTCCAGCAGCGGCACATCAAACAGTTCCCGGGCCGCCAGAGACCAGACCTGTTTTCCGGTGATGGTATGGATATGATGCGGCAGAAACACCGTTTCAATGCGGGTGAAATGGTTGGCACAGAACACCACAGACCCTTCCGGAATGTTGGATTGTCCCTGGATGGTGATCCTGGCCCTGGAAAAACCGGACAGGGTTTTCAGCGTATAGGAGGACAGCTTGAATGCGAACCGGTTCATGAAAATGCCTTTATCCTCGAAATCATTGCCGGAGTCATCCCCGGTGTGTTGAATTTTCAACCGGTTGGTGGTACAACACTCCAACCGGTAAAAAAACGGAGCTGACATGTTTTTTATCTCCTGTCAGCAGTATCATATGGAACCCATACCCGGTTGTCAAAACCAATTTAATGAATGGAGATCCTGTTTTGTACTCAAAAATCGTTATTTTGACATTTCCCCCCGAAGTGGCACAGAAAGCCCTGGTCTGCCAGCTGGTAAAAAAATTCGATCTGCTGTTCAATATTTTACGGGCTGAAATTTCCAGTCAGAAACAGGGGGCCATGGCAATGGAAATAACAGCGGCATCCCGGCCCGATTTCAACAAAGGCATCCAGTTTCTCAAGCAGCAGGGGGTTCAGGTCTCCACCCCGGAACACCAGATCTACAAAGATGAACAGATCTGTACCCATTGCGGGGCCTGCACCGCGGTCTGTCCCACCCAGGCCCTGTATATTCAGCGGCCATCCATGGAAGTGATGTTTGACAAGGAAAAATGTTCCGTGTGTGAGCTGTGTATCGTGACCTGTCCGTCCCGGGCCATGGGGCTGTTCACCAAAGAACCGGAACCCGCAATCTGATGCAGACACCCCCGGCCATCGGTGTGGCTGTCAGCGGCGGGGTGGACTCCCTGGTGGCAGCGTTTCTGCTCAGGCAGCAGTACAAACAGGTATTCGGCCTGCATTTCACCACCGGGTACGAGATCCGGAAACCGGACATCAACCGGCTCAAAGATCAGCTGAACATGGACATCATTTCCCTGGATCTGTCTGCGCCCTTTGAAAAGGAAGTGATACGCTATTTTGTATCCACCTACACCCGGGGAAAAACCCCGAATCCCTGCATGGTCTGCAACCAGACAATCAAGTTCGGCGCACTGCTGGAACAGGCGCACAAACTGGGCGCAAATTATCTGGCCACCGGCCATTATGCCACCATTGTCAATACATTGACACGACCGGATGCAGACATACCGGCCCCCCGGCTGGAAAAAGCGGTGGATGAAAAAAAAGATCAGTCCTATTTTCTGGCCCGGCTTTCCTGTGAACAGCTGTCCCGAATCCTCTGTCCCCTGGCCGGATTCACGAAAGACCAGGTAAAAGCCCTGGCAGCCCGTCACCACCTTGTGCCGGTCAGCAGCAAGGAAAGCCAGGACATCTGCTTTATTCATGACAAAGACCTGACCTCGTTTTTCATCGACAGAACCGGCCTGATCCCGGAACCCGGACCCATCATCGACAGTCACGGCCTTCGGGTGGGGACCCACTTTGGGGTGCATGCCTTTACCGTGGGGCAGCGCCGGGGAATCAACTGTCCGGCTGCAGAACCCTATTATGTGAGGCGTATCGATCCGACCACCCATACCCTGCACGTGTGTTTCAAAAAAGATCTGGCACAGCAGCAGATGACCGTGGAACAGCTGATCTGGCATGATACCCGGTGGGAACCGGTCAAAGAGGTGGCGGTGAAAATCCGGTATCGCCACCCGGAAGCCCCTGCCGTACTGACCCGCCGGGGCACATCCGGTCAGGTGTTGTTCAACCGGCCCCAGGATGCCGTGACCCCGGGTCAGGCAGCGGTGTTTTACAACGGCCCCCGGGTGCTGGGATCGGCGATTATCCAATGAAGACATTTTATATCAAAACCCTCGGGTGCAAGGTCAACCAATATGAATCCGACGGGATTGCCGCAGGGCTTGAACAGCACGGCCTGATCCGGTCAAAGAAAGGCACATCCAATGATGTGTGCATCATCAACACCTGTGCCGTGACATCGAAGGGGGCCATGCAGTCCCGCCAGGCGGTCCGGAAACTGGTGCGGGACAACCCGAATGCCCGGATCATCGTGACCGGGTGTCACGCCCAGACAGACCCGGATATCATTCAGCAGATCGGTGAACACATCGAGCTGGTCTGTCATCAAGACAAGACACGGCTGGCAGCCCATATCATCATGGATCCCCCACCGTTTCCCCTGCGTTTCAAACCGGCAGACCACTCCGCTGAAAACCGGTTTCACAGCTTTGCCCGACCGGTCTTCGGCGGCATGACCCGGGCCTACCTGAAAATCCAGGACGGGTGTGATGCCTTCTGCACGTACTGTATTGTGCCCCATGCCCGGGGATCTTGTGTGAGTATGCCCCCGGACACCGTGCTCCACCATCTGGAAGCACTGGGAAAAGCCGGTTTCAAGGAAGTGATTCTCACCGGGATCCATGCCGGCCGGTACGGCCGGGACCTGACCCCGCCCACCACCCTGATGGACCTGCTGGAAATCATCCGGGACAAACGGCCGGTGCACCGGATCCGGCTGTCTTCCATCGAACCCGATGAAATCGATGAACGGCTGGCAGACATGGCCGGCCCGGAAGGCATTCTGTGTGATCATTTTCATGTGCCGCTCCAGTCCGGAGACGATGATATCCTCAAAAAAATGAAGCGCCCCTATACAACGACGTTGTTCAAAGAGATCATCTGCCGGATCCATGAAAAACACCCCTTTGCCGGAATCGGTGTGGATACGCTGATCGGCTTTCCCACGGAAACCGATGCCCAGTTTGAAAACACCTTTTCTTTGATCGAACAGCTGCCGGTATCTTATCTGCACGTGTTTCCGTTTTCCCCCCGAAAAGGCACGCCCGCGTTTTCTTTCACCCCCCGGGTACCCGACCCGGTGATCACCGAGCGGTGCCGGAGAATGCGGGAGTTGGGCCGGCAAAAACAAACCGCATTCATTCAGGCCAATCAGGGACGATGCCTGGAAGCCGTGGTGCAGAACAAGGCCGATTCCCGCACCGGCAGACTTGCAGCGGTTACCCGCAATTATCTGACCCTGCTGTTGAAAAATGACCCGTCCCTCAAAGCAAGTGTGACTAACGTGACCTATGATCGATGGGATCAAAACCTGAACATATCTGGAGAAATGTATCATGGAAAAAGTATATAAAGACCTGGCCCGCCACCTGGACAACACGCCGGGCGGCTTTCCTCCCACGGAAACCGGTGTGGAGCTGCGCATCCTCGAACAACTGTTCACACCTGAAGAAGCAAGACTGACCCTGTGCCTGGTGATGATGCCCGAACCGGTGGAAGCCATTGCCCGGCGCGCGAAAAAAAGCGCGGAAGAGATTATGCCGATGCTCACAAACATGGGTGAAAAAGGATTGATTCTGCATATCAAAAAACCGGACCAGGACACCTTCATGCTGCTGCAGTTTGTGGTGGGCATCTGGGAATACCAGGTGAACCGCCTGACTCGACAGCTGATCAAAGATTTCAACGAATATGTGCCCTATCTCATGAAATCCCAGGAAGCGCACAAAACCCAGCAGCTCCGGGTGGTGCCGGTGGAAAAATCCATCCACACCCAGCTGAACATCATGGACCATGAACACCTGGAAAATCTGGTGCGAAGCCAGTCCAAAATCCTGGTGGCTCCGTGCATCTGCCGCCGGGAACACACCATGGTGGGCAAGGGGTGCGGCAAAATGGAAGAAGCCTGCCTGGTCTTCGGGGGCGGTGCCTATATCTATGAAGGCCGCGGCATCGGCCGCACCATCACAGCGGACGAAGCCATGGAAATCATCCGCAGAGGCGCGGCCCAGGGACTGGTGGCCCAGCCCTCCAATTCAGTGAAACCCATGAACATCTGCCTGTGCTGCGACTGCTGCTGTCAGATTTTGAGCAACATCAAAAAGACACCGTCCCCGGCCCGGATCGTGAACTCCAATTTCCAGGCACGTGCGGATATGGATCAGTGCACCGGGTGTCAGGCCTGTGAAGAGATCTGCCCCATGGATGCCATTGCCGTGGCAGACGGCCTGGCACAGGTGGAAAAAGAACGGTGCATCGGGTGCGGCCTGTGCGTGACCGTATGTGAATTTGACGCCATCTCTTTGACGGACAAACAAGAGATGGAACGGTGGGATCCGCCCCGGACCCTGGTGGAAACCTACATGAATATCGCAAAGGAAAAAGGACTGTTCTAAAACCCCCTTTTTTGGCGGATCTGGTCATAGGCTTCCTGGATTTCGGCAAATTTGTCATTGGCGAATTTGATGAACTCTTCAGGAAGTCCCTTGGCCTGAATCTTGTCCGGATGATATTCGGTCACCAGCTTGCGGTACTGCTTTTTGATCTCCTCGTTGGACGCGGTTTCATCACATTTGAGTACGGCATAGTATTTGTCTGCCGGACGGATATATTTGGATTTCAGCCGGTTGAACTCCATGTTCGACACATTGAAAATCCGGGCCGCCGACCGCAGGGTGGCATCCTCGGCATCGGACAAATGACCGTCTGCGGCCCCCACACGGCACAATACATCCATCATCAATGCGATGATATTGGGCTGGGTTTTGAATACGGAATAAAACTGCATGGCAAACGCTTCAAAGCTTTCAGTCGACCGGACCGCCTGCCTGAAGATCTTCTTGGCGCTTTCCTGACCGGTGGCATCCAGCTGAAGATCCTGTTTCATAAAGGATTCCACCACCTGGATCTCTTTTTCAGACACCTGGCCGTCCGCTTTGCACAGCTTGGCCAGCATGGAAAAGGCGGCCGTGAAAAATACCAGCTGGGCCTCTTCATTGGAAGACAATGAGCCGGTTCTTCCGGGAATGGAAGTCAGATACGCATCCTCTTTTTTATCCACAAACGCATGGCCGAACGCGGCCCCTGCCACAGCACCAATCGGGCCGCCCAGGGCGAATCCAATGGTTCCACCGATCATTTTTCCCAGCCAGCTCATCCTCAGGCTCCTTGTTTCATTGTTCCGTTACGGGATTTTCCCCATGATTTTTTCTTTTTGACTTTTGCTTTGACCGGTGCACATCGGGTTTCAATGCATCCTTTTTCCAGCAGGGCTTCCACTTCTTCAAAAAACACCGGATCAGAGCAGGTCATATATTCATCCCCCAGTTTCACCAGCACATCCGGCTTATCCGGAATACTGATTTTCAGGCAGGCCGGACAATCCCCGGGATATCGCTGCAGGATGGGTTTGAGCCGTTCCAGGGTCTCGGGGCTGGACCGGCCGGCATCCACGGCGATCAAAATGCCGTTGGTCCATTCCTGTGCGGCCCGGTCAATGGGCACGATTTTTTCAGCCAGCAACTTGATGCTGGTGTCTTTTTTCTGGACTTCAGCCTCCAGAATCACCACCTGCTCCTGGGACAGGATCGGATGAACCAGGGCATAGACCGTGGGAAACACCACCACTTCCACACTGGCATTGCGGTCTTCGATGGCGCAGAAAGCCATCAGATCCCCTTTTTTGGTTTTATGGGTCTTGAGCAGCTTGATCATGCCCCCGATGCGGATCATTCGGCCGTCAGGCATCTTTTGAAGGGTCAGGGTGTTGACCGAGGCAAACCGGGCCATGTCTGTCTGGTGCTTGTCCAGAGGATGGCCGCTGATATAAAACCCCAGCACCTCTTTTTCCATTTCCAGCAGAAAAGGGTCTTCCCACTCTTCCATGTCCGGCATCTCGGGAATGCTGGCAGGAATCGCTCCGCCCATGCCGGAATCCGCAAACAGGTCCATCTGGGAATCCGCCTTTTCCTTTTGTACCCGGTTGCCGTGATCCAGGGCCTCTTCGAGCACCGCCATCATCTGGCTTCTTGCAGATCCTGTGGAATCGAACGCCCCGCACTTGATCAAGGCTTCCATCACTTTTTTGTTTACCTTGGTCAAAGGAACCCGTTCGCAGAAATCGTACAGGCTTTCAAAGGATCCGTTCTGTCTGCGGTCTTCCACAATCACGTCGATGGCGGCATTGCCCACCCCCTTGACCGCGGCCATCCCGAACCGGATACAATCGCCGGACACGATAAACTGGGATTCACTTTCATTGACATCCGGCGGCAGCACCTGAATATCGTGGGTCCGGCATTCATCCATGTATTTGAGCACGGCATCGGTGTTGCCCCGCTCACTGGTCATCAGGGCCGCAATGAATTCCAGGGTGTAATTGGCTTTCAGATATGCGGTCTGATACGCGATCAGGGCATAGGCGGCACTGTGGGATTTGTTGAACCCGTATCCGCCGAACTTTTCCATCAGATCGAACAGCTCTTCCGCTTTTCCAGGATCATGGTTGTTTTTGGCGGCCCCTTCCAGAAACAGTTTCCGATGGGCTTCCATCATGGCGGCGATCTTCTTGCCCATGGCCTTGCGCAGCCCGTCCGCATCGGCCATGGAATAATTGGCCAGAACGCCGGCGATTTTCATCACCTGTTCCTGGTACAGGATCACCCCGTACGTTTCCTCGAGAATCGGGGCCAGTTCGTCAAACAGGTACGTGACCTCTTCTCTGCCGTGCTTTCGTTCCACATAGGTGTTGGCCATACCGCTGTCCAGCGGTCCTGGCCGGTACAGGGCCACCAGGGCCACGACATCGGAAAACGTGGCCGGTTTGAGGCGCAGGATCAGGTCCTTCATGCCGCTGCTTTCCAGCTGAAACACCCCGGTGGTGTCGGCCCGCTGAAGCAGGGCAAAGGTGTTGTCATCCGAAAAATTCAGATGATCCATATCCGGCACCGGCTTGCCCTGTTTGTCGATCAGGTCCAGGCAGTTCTTGATGACCGTCAGGTTTCTGAGTCCTAAAAAATCAAACTTCACCAGCCCCAGTTTTTCCACGTAATTCATGTCGAACTGGGTAATGGTCTCCCCTTCCTTGCCCCGGAACAAAGGCAGGTATTCGTTCAACGGCTTGTCCGCCACCACCACCCCGGCGGCATGGGTGGAAGCGTGCCGGGGAAGGCCTTCCAGCAGCAGGGCGGTTTCCAGCATCTGGGTCTTGTCTTCTGAACGCTCGCATATTTCCCGGATGGCCGGCACCTCTTCCAGGGCCTTTGTCAAATTCTTGGCCCCGTCCGGAATCAGCTTGGCGATCTCGTCCACCTCGGACAGCGGTATCCCCAAAGCCCGCCCCACATCCCGGATCACGGCCTTGGCTTTGAGTTTTCCAAAGGTGATGATCTGGCAGACATAGTCAGGCCCCCCATACCGATCGATGGTATAGTGATATACCTTGTCTCTGCCTTCGATGCAGAAATCCACGTCAATATCGGGCATGGAGATCCGGGAAGGATTCAGAAACCGTTCAAAAATCAGTCCGTGTTCAATGGGGTCCAGGGCCGTGATATCCATGGCATAGGCCACCATGGAACCGGCGGCAGACCCCCGGCCCGGCCCCACCGGCACCCCGATCTTTCTGGCATGCTCGATGAAATCCGCCACAATCAGAAAATATCCGGGAAACCCCATATCCAGAATGATCTTGATTTCATAGGCGATGCGGTCCCGGTATTCCTGTTCATCGGCGTCCGGGTTCTTTTTTTTGATGATGGCCATTTTTTCTTCAAACCCGGCCATGGCCTTGTGCTTGAAGAGTTCCGCCTCGCTGTCTTCTTCGGATCCGGCATACTGGGGAAAATGATAGGTTTTATCGTCGAATTCCACATTGCACCGGGCCGCCACGTCCCGGGTGTTTTCTATGGCACCGGCATACTGGCCCAGGGTCTGGATCATCTCGTCGGCTGATTTGAAATACAGCTGATCGGAATCGAATTTGAACCGGTCCTGATTGCTGACGGTATCCCCGGTCTGGATGCACAAAAGGATATCGTGGGCTTTTTTATCTTCTTTGGCCAGATAATGGCAGTCATTGGTGGCCACCATGGGAATGGACAGGCGCTGGCTGATATCGGCGATCCCCTCGTTGACCTTGTGCTGGACCGGCATGCCGTTTTCCTGGACCTCCAGAAAAAAATTGCTTTCCCCGAACGTTTCCAGATAAAACCGGGCTGCCGCATCCGCACCGGTCATGTCATTGGCCATGATGGCCTTGGGGATTTCCCCTTTCAGGCAGGCGGACAATCCGATCAACCCGCTGGAATGGGCGGCCAGCAGTTCCCTGTCAATCCGGGGCTTGTAATAAAAGCCTTGCAGCTGGGCAATGGATACCAGTTTGCACAGATTGGCATATCCTTCCCGGTCTCTGGCCAGCAGCACCAGGTGGCTCAATCCCTTGTGATCCATCTGGGTCTTATCGGCGAGGGTCCGGGGAGCGACATACACCTCACACCCCAGAATGGGTTTGATCCCGGCTTTCCGGGCTTTTTCATAAAACGAGGCCACACCGAACATGGTGCCGTGATCGGTCATGGACACGGCATCCATACCATATTCCTTACATTTTTTTATCAGGTCATCCAGCCGAATCGCCCCGTCCAGCAGGGAATATTCCGTGTGCAGATGCAGATGATAAAACGTGCCGGCAGAATCGGTCATGGGTCTCAGCTGCTTTCCACCCGGTAGTTGGGGGCTTCCTTGGTGATCACCACATCATGGACATGACTTTCCTTCAATCCGGCGGCCGTGATTTTCACAAACCGGGCCTTTTCATGAAGATCCTCGATGGTGGTCGCCCCCAGATACCCCATACCGGCCTTGACGCCACCCACCATCTGGAGGATATTTTCCCGGATGGTGCCTCGATAGGGAATCCGGCCCACAATGCCTTCGGGCACCAGCTCTTCGGTTTCCGAGGTATCTTTCTGATAATACCGGTCCGAAGACCCTTTTTTCATGGCTTCCACCGATCCCATACCCCGGTAGGCTTTATAGGACCGGCCCTGATAGATAACGATTTCACCCGGGCTCTCCCGGGTGCCGGCCAGAAGGCTGCCCAGCATCACTGAATGGGCTCCGGCGCCCAGGGCTTTGGCGATATCTCCGGAAAACTTGATCCCGCCGTCGGCAATGATGGGGACACCGGTTTTTCTGGAGATATCCTTGCAGTTCTGCACTGCGGTAAGCTGCGGAACCCCCACCCCGGCCACGATCCGGGTGGTGCAGATGGACCCGGGACCGATCCCGATTTTCACCGCATCCGCGCCGGCATCGATCAGGGCTTTGGTTGCTTTTTCCGTGGCCACATTGCCGGCCACCACCTGGGCATCGGGAAAATGGTGTTTGATCTTTTGCACCGCTTCGATCACATTTCTGGAATGCCCGTGGGAGGTGTCAATGACCAGGGCATCCACACCGGCATTGATCAGGGCCGCCACCCGGGTCATCATGTCCGACCCCACCCCCACGGCCGCACCCGCCCGCAGACGGCCAAATGAATCCTTGCACGCATTGGGGTATTTTTTTATTTTTTCAATATCCTTGATGGTGATCAATCCCTTGAGTTTGCCCTGACCGTCCACCACCAAAAGTTTTTCAATGCGGTGTTTGTGCAGCATGATTTTGGATTCTTCCAGGGTGCACTTTTCGGTCACCGTTACCAGGTTTTCACTGGTCATCACCTCCCTGGCCGGTCTTTCCAGCTGGGTTTCAAACCGCAGGTCCCGGTTGGTGACAATCCCCACCAGTTTTTCCCCTTCGGTCACCGGAATGCCGGAAATCCGGTATTTGGCCATGATATTGAGCACCTCGGATATGGACACATCCGGACGAATGGTCACCGGGTCCACAATCATACCGCTTTCCGATTTTTTGACCCGGTCCACTTCGATGACCTGGTCCTCGATGGTCAGATTTCTATGGATAAATCCCATGCCGCCGGCCCGGGCCATGCTGATGGCGGTCAACGCCTCGGTCACGGTATCCATGGCTGCCGAAACAATGGGAACATTGAGTTCAAGATCCCGGGTCAAACGGGTTCTCACCGATACTTCGTCGGGAAGGATCCCGGAATAATCAGGAACCAGCAGGACATCGTCAAAAGACAGCCCTTCATCCGGTAATATTGTGGACATAACTTGCCTCCAGAAAGGAAAAAATTTGTTTATTCATACCATCGGGGCAGCCATGACAGGAAGGTGAAAAACAGCTGCCTGAAGTTGAATTCCCCAATCGGTATATATAAACACGTTCTTTTACCAAATTTGGGATGGCAAGGCAAGATGTTATCTCCCCCTGATCAAAAGACCCGTGCCGAAGGGTGCCTGTGAGTCTCACCCTCTTCCGTGTTTGACATGGCGTAGGGCATGCTGTGCTGAACGGCAAAAACTGCGGGCAGGTGTGTCCTCAGACAGTTTGCCGTTTTTACCGCTTCGCATGCCCAACGCCATGTAACAAACCCGTCAGAATGGGATTCGACCCACAGGCACCCCCCGGCACTAGTCGTTGACAACAACAGATAACATCTGGTGATCGGTCCCCTCATTTTCCTTGGTTACAGATCAGACCATCGAAATCTACCATACTCAAGCCGGGTTTAAAAAGAGTTGCCGACAATCGTTCCATGGTTTCGATTTCATTGGGCCTGCCCAAGCAGATCCAGTATCACAGGGACTGCCGGAGGAACCCGGCTGCTGGACCGGGTCAGATTTCGAATCATGGAAAAGTGGGTGCCCGGAACCCGGACCAGAGGCACGCCATCGAGCCGTGTGGCGGCCACAGAGACCAATCCGTCGCCCAGCATCTCTTTCACTTCACAATTTTGCCGCGAAAAGAAAATCATTCCGGCAATGATATTCATCTGCACATCCGCTGGAAGCGGGCGCTGGTTCAACCGGGTCAAAAACCGGCTGCCCGGGAGCAGTTCGACCCCGGCTGCCCCGGTGCCGTCCAGAAGACAGTGAAGCCAGTGTGTGCCCGGTAGAAACAGATGATAGATCTGGTCCCTGATCTCGGTGACAATCCGGAACCGGGCCAGGTGTGTGCCCTGGTTGGGGGTTCCCACCAGTATCAGCTGTTTGACTGCCGGCACGTGACCGGCAGCGCGGGCACGCGGATAATCCAGTTCAGGACAGGTGAGCATGTCCCGGGTTACCAGCCCGCCCATGGAATGGGCCACAATGGAGACCGGGTCCGGATCGTCTCGGACCAGGTCCTGTATCTGGTCGAAAAAAAATTGGGAGGACGCCTGGATGGCCTGGTCATTGGGATAAGACATGACAAATACCCGGTACCGGTTTTTCTGAAGCACCGGTACCAGATCCTTCCAGATGATGCCCGGATCATCCAGGCCGTGGACCAGGATCACCCGGTCCTTTGCCGGGTGATTTTCAGATCCGATCGACTCCTGAATCGATTGGATCCCCAGCCGGTCTGCCAGATTTCGGGCGGCTTCCGGAAATCGATTCTGCACCGCCAGGTGAAAGTCATGCCGAAGCCGGGCCTCGTCCGGCAGGATCACCCGGCGGCTCAACTGAAACACCACCACCAGTAAAACCAGGCAGATACCGGTAGTCCACCATTTATGCCGCCTGTAAAATGTTATTGTTCGAACCTTTTGTATCTGTTAGCATGCCAGTTGACTGTTCACTCTAAAATACATCAGGAAATCCATGAACACCACCCATAAAAAAAAGAAAATCGGTATTGTCACCGGCAGGGACGGCACACCCACGCAGTTCGACCGGCAGTTGTGCACCCGGTTCGGGGTATATGCGGTTCAGATGATCGCACGAAAACAGTTGGGCATGATGGCGGCTTTGACCGGGACCGGAATTGCACCTGTCCCGCTGGCCGATGCCGTGGACCGGATCCGCACCGTACCCGAAGACGGGGAACTGGTCATGACCGCCCGGGCACTGGGTATCAGTTTCAGGGACGTGTAACGATTTTTGCGGCTTTTCAGGGAACGATCCAGACCGCGCAATCCGATACCTGCCCGATGATCAGCCGGGACACCGATCCCATGAAAAAGGATTTGTTGATTCCCCGCCGGCCGATAACCAGGGTGTTGAATCGATTTTCTTCCGCATAGGCCACCACATCCTGCCCGATGCGGCGGGAGCCTTCCAGGGTATGGATGTCAATCTGATCCTTTGACAGGCCTAAGTCCAGAAGTTTCTCCATGGCTTTGGGGTAAAACCGGTCCACACAGGCCCGGTCTTTCTTTTCAATGATCCGGACCAGTTCCGGATCCGCCTCCAGATCGATTTCACAATAGTTGCGGGCCGTATTGGTCACATGGATCAGGGTGACATGAATCTCGTCATTGTCCGACACCATGAACCCCAGATGGTCCACCGCCCTCAACGCATCTTCGGATCCGTCAATGGCCACCAGAATCTTCTCGGGCGAATCCTGCCGGACGTCCTTGTTCACCATCCACACGGGAATCACCTGGGACCGTTCCAGAATCGCATCGGAAACACTGGTATCAAAGAACTTCTGAATCCCGGACACGCCCCGCCGACCCACCACAATGGCATCCATCATGTTTTTCTGGGCATACTCGATCACATCCTGGGCCAGTCCCAGTTCTCTGGGCCGGGTCAGCACACGGATCTGGTCTTCAGGAAAACCGGCATCCGTCATTTCCGACTTGAGCTGAGTCAGAATCTTCATGGCCGCGGCCTCATTTTTTTTCAGGGCCTTGTTCATCTGGGCGCGGACATGCATGTCCCTGGCGGCTTCTTCCTTGAGATACATGGATACCGGGGCCTGCACATGAAACAGCATACAATGCAGATCTTTGATAAACGCGGCTGCCCGAGCCGCATACCGGACCGCCTGTACCGATGTCCGGGATCCATCCACGGGAATGAGAACCTGTTTTTCCATACACCTCTCCTTTATGTAAAAAAATGAACCACTACCATAGCGGTGTTCCGGTACCGGGGTCAAGTCAAGATTGACAACCGAATTTTTATTTGCCTCCGGCCCCGGATGTGATAAAGTAAGCGTTTCCATTTACTTTTACAGGAAACGCTTCCATGCTGCTGAAAATAAATCCGGACAATCCCCAGGAACGGCTGGTTTCACGGGTCGTGGATATCCTTGAAAAAGGCGGTATCATCGCCTATCCCACCGATACATTCTATGGTATCGGCTGTGATATCATGAACAAGAAAGCCATTGAACAGGTGTACGCCATCAAACAGCGGGACCCGAAAAAACCATTCAGCTTCATCTGTCCGGACCTGAAAGATATCGCCACCTATGCCAAGGTATCCAACATCGCCTACCGGAACATGAAACGCCTGCTGCCGGGACCGTACACCTTTGTGCTGCCGGGATCCAGAATGGTGCCCAAGATCATGCTCACCAACCGGAAAACCGCCGGCATCCGGGTACCGAACCACAAGATCGCCCTGGCACTGGCGCAGGGTTTGGGCCACCCCATCATCTCCACCTCCGCCACCGATCCCGAAGGCATGGTGTTCCAGGACCCGTCCCTGCTGCACGACTTTTTCGGCCCCCGCCTGGATGTCGTCATCGACGGCGGACCGGTTCCCGGAACCGCCTCGTCGGTAGTCTCCTTAATGGATGATGTACCGGAGATTATCCGTTATGGTGCCGGAGATATCGAGATCTTTGAGTAAGGTCCGGGTCATTTTCCGCAGCACCGATATGGGATTGTCTCTGGGATACACCGGAACCGGTTCCTGATCGATTTCTGCCAGTTCCGCGGCCCAGACCACCGCATCGTCCAGATTTCCCGTGCGGTCGATCAGATTCAGGTCCAGGGCGGTCTGCCCGGTATAAATCCGGCCGTCTGCAATTTCAGCCATTGTCGGTTCCGCTATGTCCCGGGCCCGGGCCGCGTCCGATACAAACTGCTGGTGAAGTTCATCCACCAGCTGCTGAAGCAATTGTCTCTCGTTGTCTGCCAAATCCCGAAAAGGCGACCCCAGGTCCTTGAATTCCCCGCTTTTGATGACCAAAGGAGAAATACCGATTTTTTGCGCCAGTTCCGTAAGATTGACATGTTCCATGATCACGCCGATACTGCCGGTAATGGTTCCCGGATTGGCCATGATGGCCTGGGCCCCGGCAGACACATAATATCCGCCGGACGCTGCCACAGATCCCATGGAAGCGATCACGGTCTTGACAGGCCGGGTTTTCATCAGTTCCCTGAAAATTTCCTGGGAGGGTCCCACACCGCCCCCGGGGCTGTCCACCCGGACCACAATGGCTTTGATGCGATCATCATCCCGGAAGGTTTTAATATTTTCAATCACCTGCCTGGAAGACAGTATCGGGCCGGTCACCTCAACGATACCGATATTGCCTCCGGGTTCCTGAAACGTACCGGCCGTGGTGGCCATCATGCGGGAAATGGAAAAGATCACCAGCATGCCGCCCACGCACACAACCGTGCCGCAGGCGGCGATAATCAGCAGAAAAAACAGGATGGGATGACGTCGTGAAAACATGAACAAAGCCTCCTTTTCAATTCATATACAAAGGGCCGGGCAAAATGAATTCCGCCCGGCCCTGCACTGTTTGTCAACACATGAATGTAGACTGAAAACCGCTGTGCTTATTCGTCTTTCGGGTCTTCCTGGGATTTGTTGGCTTCAATCTGCTCCTGGATGTTGCTGCGCAGAATCTCTCCAAAAGAAGAGGTGGCCGGTTTCATGTTTTTGGCAAAATCCTCCAGATATCTGTCATCGTCTTCATCTTCCAGTCGTTTGATGGAAAGCCCGATGCGGCGCTCTTCAGAATTGATGTTCATGACCTTGGCGGTGATGTTGTCTCCCACCTGATAATGGTCTTTGGGGCTTTTGACATTTTCCCTGCTGATTTCAGACACGTGCACCAGGCCTTCAATGCCCTCTTCGAGTTCCACAAACACGCCGAAGTCCGTGAGATTGGTGATGACGCCCGAAATTTCCTTGCCCACTTCATACCGCTGGGCAACCGTTTCCCAGGGATCGGCCTGGGTCTGTTTGATCCCTAAAGAGAACCGTTCATTGGCCTTGTCGATATCCAGGACCACCGCCTGAATGGTATCCCCTTTTTTATAGACTTCAGACGGATGCTTGATCCGTTTGGTCCAGGAAATATCAGAAATATGCACCAGGCCGTCAATATCATCGTCAATCCCGATGAACAGACCGAATTCGGTGATGTTCTTGATTTTGCCCTCGATGATGGTGCCCACGGGATATTTCTGTGAAATGACTTCCCAGGGATTTTCCTGGGTCTGCTTGATGCCCAGCGAAATCCGCCGGTTGTCCGGTTTGAGATCGAGAACCACGGCTTCGATTACCTCTCCCACCGTGACCATCTGGGATGGATGCCGGATTTTCCGGGTCCAGGACATTTCACTCACATGGATCAGCCCTTCCACACCTTCTTCCAGTTCAATGAACGCGCCGTAATCGGTGAGGCTGACCACTTTTCCCATGATTTTCGAACCGATGGGGTATTTGTCCACTGCCGTGGTCCAGGGATCGGGGGTCAACTGTTTCATGCCTAAAGAAACGCGCTCTCTTTCAAAATCATAGGACAGAATCTTGACCGTGATTTTATCGCCCACAGAATACAGTTCAGACGGATGTTTCACCCGGCCCCAGGAGATATCGGTGATGTGCAGCAATCCGTCCACACCGCCGAGATCCACAAAGATGCCGTATTCGGTGATATTTTTGACAATCCCTTCCATGACCTTGTCATTCTCGATGGCTTCCAGGGTAGCGGCCCGCAGTTTTTCCCGTTCCGCTTCCAGCAGTACCCGCCGGGACAAAACGATATTGTTCCGTCTCTTGTTGTACTTGAGAATCTTGAACTCATAGGTTTTGTCGACCATTTCATCCATGTTGCGGATGGGTCGCAGATCGGCCTGGGAGCCGGGCAGAAACGCCTGGAGCCCGATATCAACGGAAAATCCACCTTTGACCCGATTGGTGATGACGCCCTCGATGGTGCCGTCGGCATCATAGATTTCCTTGATAGCGTCCCATACCTTGACTTTTTTGGCCTTGTCACGAGACAGAAGCACGGTTTCCTCTTCTTCATCCCATACTTCGATCATGACCTCGAACTGATCATTGACGTGGACATTGACATTGCCTTGTTCATCAATGAATTCCTGAATAGAGATCCGGCCTTCCGATTTATATCCCACATCCACCAGGACCATGTCACGGCCCACCGAGATGACCGTACCGGTGACAACCTGACCTTCCTCGAATTTTTTAAGGCTGGATTCATAAATGCCCAATAATTCTTCCATGGTTTCATCACCGGTGATTTCCGTTTCCGCTGACAGGGCATTCACTTCTTCGGGTTCATTGGCTGCTTCTTCGTTGTCCAATTCCGTGTCCCGGGCCTCGACGTCCGTGTCCTGTGTCTCTAATTCTTCAGTATTCATTTCCTGGTTTTCGTTCTCTTCAGCAATGTTGTTCATTAATAGTAATCCCCCTAATCGAATTTAGTTACCCACATCCCTGGAGTGGTCAAACCGGGTCCATGAATGCGAGTACAATTTGCCTTTATAGCAATCAGTAAAAAAAAAATCAACACAATAATCGATGGTTTTTGTTGATTCTACAGATGATGGCGCATCTCTTCCACCACCTGCGGGGCCGTCAGCCGGGAAGAATCGATCAGAATCGCATCGGGCGCGGGTTTCAACGGTGCCCGGGTCCGGCGTGTATCCTGGTCGTCCCGGGCAGCCATATCGGCCTGAATTCGGGACAACTCCTTTGCAGTATCCGGCATTTCATCAAACCGGCGCTTCGCCCGGACCGCCAGATCCGCCACCAGAAAAAACTTGACCGTGGCATCGGGAAACACCACCGTGCCCATGTCCCGGCCCTCGAATACCGCATCCTGCTGCCGGGCGATCCGGCGTTGAATATCCAGCAGCGCGGCCCGGACTGCCGGTCTGGCAGAGGTTGCAGAGGCCAGCAGGGTGATCTCAGGGGTGCGGATAAACGGTGTGATATCTTTGCCTGAAGACAACACCCGCATTTCCTCGTTTTCCAGCACCACATTCAGGTCCAGGCCGGACAAAAACAGATCCAGCGCGTCATCGTTTTTCCATGCAGTCTGCTGCCGGTCGATTTCAAAGGCCACTGCCCGGTAAAGGGCCCCGGTATCCACCCGGACACAGCCGAGTGTTTCGGCCAGCAGTTTACTGACTGTTGTTTTACCGGCTCCGGCCGGCCCGTCAATGGTGATGATTCGATATGTCATGACAGCACCGCTTTCAATGCTGAGATACATGCCCGGTTTTCTTGAGAAGTGCCCGCGTTGATTCGTAAAAACGTGTCAAACCCGTAGGATTTCATGGACCGGACAATCACGCCGTGGTGAAGCAGCCGGGTGAACAATTCTGTGGCATCGGTTTTGACATCCACCATCAGAAAGTTGGCCTGGGTGGGCAACGGATCCAGCCCCAAACCAGATAGTTCGCGGGTGAAAAAATCGATGCCCTCATGAACCGTGTCAATGCTTTTGCGCAAAAAATCCTGATCCGCCAGGGCCGCTTCCGCCGCTGCCTGGGCCAGTCCGTTGACATTGAACGGCTGCCGGATCCGGTTGAGGATCTGTGCCGCCTCCCTGTGCATGATGCCATAACCGATCCTGAATCCGGCCAGGCCATAGGCTTTGGAAAACGTTCTCAAGGTCACGACCCGGGGATCTGCCAGAGGGCTGTCCAGGGAATTGTACACGGCCGGATCCCGCACAAATTCCATATAGGCTTCATCCACCACGATCAGCACGTCTGGCGGGACCCGGTCTGCAAATGCGGCAAACGCCTCCGTTGTAATGATGCTGCCCGTGGGATTGAAAGGATTGGTGACAAACACCATTTTTGTTCCGGAAGACATCTTTCCATGCATGGCCGACAAAGGGGTGTCAAATCCGGACAAGGGCACCATCACCGGGACCCCTTTGGCGGTTTTCACACTGATTTCATACATGAGAAAAGAGGGCAGCGGCATGACAGCATGATCCCCGGGGTTGAGAAATGCGTGGGCCAGCAGAGCGATCAGATCATCCGACCCGTTTCCCAGAACGATATTTTCCGGCCCTACCTTGTGATACCGGGCCAGATTTCGGCATAGATCATGGGCCACCGGCTCGGGATACCGGTTCATATGGTGCAGGTTTTTCATCACCGCATCCGTGACCTGTGGCGAAAATCCTAACGGATTCTCATTGGATGCCAGTTTCACCGCGGACTGAATGTTGAATTCTCTTTCAAGGGCCTTTAACGGCTTGCCCGCCTCATACGGCTTTATGGAAGCGATGGAATCACTGATTTTGAACAACATGCATCTGTTTCCTTCCCAAAAAAACACAGATAAAAATAAATAATCGTTGCGGTCCAGCATTCACATAGTTAGGATTTGATATTTTGTCAACGATAACGATAACTCGAAAAATAATAAACTCTTTGGAGAACCATATGCCGCCTTGTGTCACCATCGGACTTGAAAACCTGGAGCACGGATTCACGTCAACCCTCACAGGCCGCCGGCTGGGCCTGCTGGCCAACCCCGCCTCGGTGGATTTTCGATTCCGCCATGCCGTCCAGGTCATCCAGGACCTGTTTCCCGGTCAGTTGACCACGATTTTTTCCCCCCAGCACGGATTTTATGCGGAAAAGCAGGACAACATGATCGAATCCCCCCATGGCAGGGAACCCGAACTGGGGATCCCCATCTACAGCCTGTACAGTCACACCCGGATTCCCACGGCACAGATGTTTGCCAACCTGGACATACTGGTGGTGGATATTCAGGATGTGGGGACCCGGGTGTACACGTTTATCTATACCATTTCCTATTGCATGGAGGTGGCGGCCCGAACCGGTACACCGGTGATCATTCTGGACCGGCCCAATCCCATTGGCGGCACCCGGGTGGAGGGCAATGTCCTGAAACCGGAATCGGCGTCGTTTGTGGGCCGTTTTCCCGTCCCCATGCGCCACGGCATGACCGTCGGAGAAATCTGCCGGTTTTTCAACCGGGAATTTCAGATCGGGTGCGACCTGACCGTGGTGCCCATGTCCGGCTGGAAACGCGATATGTACTGGAACGATACCGGGCGGCCATGGATTCTGCCTTCGCCCAACCTGCCCACGCCCTTGTCCTGCATGGTCTATCCGGGGCAGGTGATTTTTGAAGGAACCAATATCAGTGAAGGCCGCGGCACCACCCTGCCCTTTGAGTGCTTCGGGGCCCCGTTCCTGGACACGGGGGCCATGGCGCCGATATTGAACCGAAAAGTTGCCGGGGCCTGTTTCAGGCCGGTGTGTTTCCAGCCCACATCCGGCAAATGGCAGGATCGGGCCTGCCATGGATTTCAGATCCATGTCACCGACAAAACGGTCTTTAAACCTTATACCGCTTCCCTGCTGGCATTACAGCAGATCATCAAACATCATCCGGATGCCTTTGAATTCAAACCGCCCCCGTATGAGTATGAATATGACCGCCTTCCAATGGACCTGATTTTAGGAGATCCGGCCCTTCGCACCGATCTTTGCACCATGGCGGACATCCGGGACATCCAGGCCCGGTGGCAGCCGGAACTGGAGACATTCAAAGCCGTGTCACGCACCTGTTACCTGTATGACTGACCGGTATCTTGTCTGCTTGAACCCGATGGTCGGGCATAAAAAAAAGGGCCGGTGTGAAACTGGCCCTTGCTGTATACAAATGCGTTGAATTGGGTTCACTTGAACCGGTTGCCTAATTTTTTTTCAGCTCGTTGAGTTCTTTTTCCAGTTCCGCGATTCTTGATTTATCGTCCGCAGGGGCATCCTTGCCTTCCTTGTTCTTCCAGGAATCCTTGAGTTCGTCAAACCCGAGATACAGTGCAAGTCCACCGCCCAGCAACAGTACCGGCGGAATACATCCGGCCAGAAGGTTTAAAAAATGACCAAACCAGACTGCCAGTCCGACCACACCGAGAAGCACAGCAATTGCACCGCCGATCAACGTTTTCATAAATACTTCCTCCTTGTTTTTTTTTCACCACCCAAAAATGGTAACACAACCAAAAAAGCTTACTTGTCAATAGATTTTGGAAAATAGCACAGGCATATTGATTTATCAAGATTATTTTGGGACAGCCACCGGCTGGTTTTCAACTATTCAGGTTGCCTTTACAGGTCAGGTTTGATAATAAATGAAGGTTGGCTGCACCGCAGCAAGGCCATAACCATAAGGGACGATCCATGCACTTTTTCCAGTTTTTCAAAACCCTGATTCCCAGGACCCGGGCCAGAATACGCTGTACCATCGATTACCTGTTGGGAGATACATCCGATTATTTCACCAATCTTTACCCGGGCAATCACAGCTGTATCACCCGAAAAATATTGAACCGCCTGGTTCGAAAAGTCAATCTGGATGAGCACAACCTGGAAAAAATCAAGGCGTCAAATCCTGACGCATGTATTATATATGCCAGTAAAAACAAACGGTTGTTTGATTTCCTTTATTTTCATACCCGGCTTACAGCGCTGGATCTGCCCTATCCGGAACTGGGGTTTGATCTGCGTTTCTTTTTTCTGCTGCCGGTGAAGCGGTTGTGCCGGATCTGGCTGTCTCATCTGGATTATTTTTTCCATCATTTCACATTCAAGGATTTTTACAAATCCGGGTACGCGTTTGACCAGCTGTATTCCGGAAAATCCGGATTTCTGCACCTGATCGAAGAAGATGATTTCTATAACCGGTTCATCCGTGCCACGCCCGATCCGCTGTACCACCTGATCGAATATCAAAAGCATATGACACGCCCGGTGATCATCATTCCCGAAGATATCATCTATGTGACCAAACCCATGCACAAAAACCCGGGGTTAGGGGAGATTCTGTTCGGAACCCATGAAAAACCCGGATGGTTGAAACGAATGACGATTCTGCTGCGCCAACCGGAAAAAATCCGGGTGGAACTGGCCCCCCCGGTGAATCTAAAGGAATTTCTGGCCAGGCCGGAAATTGAACGACTGGATTCGGAATTTCAGACCCACCGGTTGAGAAGTTTTCTGGTGGATATCCTGAACCGCCAGAGAAAAAGTATTACCGGACCGGTACTCAAATCCCGCCAGGAAATCACGGAAGATATCCTGACCCGCCAGTCTCTCAGGGAATTTCTGGCGGATTACGCCGCAGAAAAAAATATTTCCTTGAAAAAGACCAACAAAAAAGCCGCCGCCTATATCAATGAAATTGCCGCCAATTACAACCTGCGGATCATCAATTTAGGCAACTGGATACTCACCTGGATATTCAAAAACATTTTCGAAGGCCTGGTGGTGGATCAGAAACAGATCAACCGGATGCGGGAAAAATACACGGAAGCCCCGTTGATCCTGGTGCCCTGCCATAAAAGCCACTTAGACTATCTGCTGCTGCCTTATGTCATGTTCAGAAACAACATGCCCTGCCCCCATATTGCGGCCGGGAAAAATCTGTCTTTCTGGCCTCTGGGTCCATTGTTCCGGGGAGGGGGGGCGTTTTTTCTCAGACGGACCTTCAAAGGGGCGACCCTGTATACCAAAATCTTTGCCGCATACCTGGAAAAATTGCTGTACGAAGGATTCAATATCAAAATTTTCATCGAAGGGGGCCGGAGCCGCACCGGCAAACTGCTGACTCCCCGGCCCGGCGGTATGGGCATGATCATCAAGGCCTATCTGAACGGTGCCTGCGACAATCTGTATTTTGTACCCATTTTTGTCGGCTATGACCGTGTTCTGGAGGAGGATGCTTATCTCAAGGAGATCGAAGGCGGCAGCAAAAGCCCGGAAACCCTGAAAGGACTGATCAACACCCGCAAGTTCCTAAAAAAAAAATACGGCAAAGTCTATATCCGTTTCGATGAGCCCATTTCCATCAAAGATTATCTTCACCAGACACACATGAAACCTGACCGGGCAACGGACAAAGAGTTCATGGATTTTGTCAAAAAATTCAGTTACAAATTGATGGCCGCCATCAACAAGCAGGCCGTGGCGACCCCCCACGGCATCATCGCAAGTGCCATTTTGAACAGCCCGAAGAACAGCTTTTCCAAAGGACAGATGATCGAACGGGCCCACACCTATCTCAACCTTCTGATGAACGACAAAGTGGAACTGTCGGAAACCCTGCTTCTGGATCTGGACAACACGTTCAGCACGGTCATCCACAATTTTCTGTCCAGAAATTTCATGGAACTGGTGGATGAGGACGAAGAAGAGATCACGGACGACACCTATTTTATTGTCAAACACAACAAACGGGCCATTCTGGATTATTACAAAAATTCAGTCATCTCTTTTTTTGTTCCGGCCGCTTTTACGGCCGTGGCCATTCTGGAGGTGGACCAGTTCAAGTTCGCATTGCCGGATCTGGTGCGAAGGTTTCAGTTTCTGGAAAAAATCTTTCATGATGAGTTTTTCAATGACACGGAGATCACGTGTGAAGAACATATCTCCAACTGTATCAAAGGATTCATCAATGAAGGCATTCTGGTACCGGATCCCGCCCGCATGGACATGCTGAACCTGACGTCCCGGGGACTGCGCAAACTCAAATGGTTTGCCGCATTCCTGCTGCCCTTTCTGGAGTCCTATCAAACCGCGCTGTTTTATTTTGAAAAAGAACAGAAAGCCCTGCCGGATGAAAAAGAACTGGCCAAAAGAATTCATTCCCACGGGGCCCGGCTGTATAAACGCAAACAGGTGACCCTGAAAGAATCGCTGTCCTTGATCAATTACAGGAATGCGGCCCGATTTTTCTGTCAGAACAAAATCACCGGATCTCAAGACCAGATTCAAATCGATTACTTTAAACAGATCATCTCCCGGTTGATCCGGGTGATCGGTTCCTGAAGACGGGTCATGAACGCATTGATTCTGGCCGCCGGATTCGGGACCCGGCTGTTGCCCTATACCCGGACCCTGCCCAAACCGCTGCTCACTCTGGGCGGCAAACCAATTTTGCAGCATACCATCGAGCGGTTGATTCAAAGCGGGTGCCGTCGGATTCTGGTCAACACCCACCACCTGTCCCGCCAGATCACCGATTTTCTGGACCACCTGAATATCGGCCCGGATGTGGAGATCCGCTCCGTGCATGAGCCCCGGATACTGGATACCGGCGGTGCCATTGCCAATATCAAAGACGAAATGAAAGATCACAGCTTTTTTGTGATCAACAGCGATGTGATCACAGATATCGATCTGACTTCCGTGTGGCGGTTTCATCTGGCAAACCAGGCACTGGCCACCCTGGTGCTCCATGATCGAACCGATTACAACCAGGTGACCCTGGATGCGGATGCCTGGATCACCGGATTTCGTTCCCCCGGCCAGGGGCTGGCATTCACCGGCATCCAGGTGCTGTCTCCGGAAATTTTCGACCATCTGCCCCGGCAGCGTGTGTTTTCCAGTATCGACTGGTACGCGCAATTGTGTCCGGCCAAAAAGATCAAAGCCTATGTGGCCCCGAACCTGTTCTGGGAAGACATCGGCACCATTGCGGCCTATTCACGCACGGCCCGGCAGTGGGTCAGTGCCCGGGCCCTTGACTTTCCAGTCACTTGCGTTGACATCCATGGGCTGTCAGGGGACGGTTCCGACCGATCCTGGTTCCGGGCAAAGCCGGATTCAAACACGCCGTTTACGTTCAGTACCGCTGCCGGGTCGGTGGTGGTCTGCGATCACGGCATCTGCCTGCCGGACACAGACCGGCGGGCCCAGCTCGATGCCTTTGTCGCCATTGGTAACCACCTGTATCACCAGGGTATCTGCGTCCCCCGGATTCTGGCCCATGATGCACTGAGCGGCGTGGTGGCGGTCCAGGATCTGGGAAACACCCATCTGGCCGACCGGGTGAAACAGATGCCGGACCGGTCTCAAATAACGGATCTGTATCAAAAAGTCATTGACCGGCTGATCCGGTTTTCCCGAAAAGGGGCACAGGGGTTCGACCTGTCCTGGACCTGCCAGACCCCGTATTATTCCCGGACCCTGATTCTGGAAAACGAATGCCGGTATTTTATGGACCGATTCGTTCACGGCTATCTGGGCAGACATATTGATTTCCATGCCCTGGAAGATGAATTTCATTTCATTGCCGATCAGGCATTGACCGGTGCCGTGGAAGGACTGATGCACCGGGACTGCCAGTCTAAAAACATCATGATCAAAAATGACACCCCGTTTTTCATCGATTTTCAATCCGCCCGGATCGGCCCGCTGCAATATGATCTGGCATCCCTGTTACAGGATCCCTATGTGGACCTGCCGAAATCCGTTCAAAAAAACCTGCTGGTCTATGCCATGGACCGGCTGAACCTGATTTCCGCGGACCGTCGACAGCCGTTTATCCAGAACTTTGATTATTGTTTTCTGACCCGGAACCTACAGATCCTCGGCGCGTTCGCCTATTTGAGCCGGGTCAAAGGGAAATCCTGGTTTGAAACATACATACCCACGGCGATGGCATCTTTGAAACACTGGATGCACACAAAAGGGACCGATGATGTCCGCCGCCTCAAAAAACTGGTTCTGAGCCTGTAAGGGAGCATTATTATGAAAAATACTTTTGTCTTGATCAACGGACTGCCCGGAAATGTGGCTGCGACCATGGCCCGGGCCGTTGTGTCCGACCCGCGGTTTCAACTCATCCCTGTTTCTCTGACCGGACCCGATATCCGGGAACCATCTTTTCAGGTGGGTGAGATTCCTGTCACGCTCATCAAACCCGACGATCGAAAAACCGCTGTGTCAAAGATCCGGCAACAGTTCAGCGACTTCATTGCCATCGATTACACCCACCCGTCCGCCGTCAATGACAATGCCCGGTTTTATGTCCAACACCACATTCCCTTTGTGATGGGCACCACGGGCGGTGACCGAAACGCTTTGGAATCAGATGTGTCCCGGGGGAACATCCCGGCGGTGATCGCGCCCAACATGGCCAAACAGATCGTGGGGTTCCAGGCCATGATGGCCTTTGCCGCAGACCAGTTCCCGAATCTGTTCGCCGGGTATTCTCTTGAAATCAAAGAAAGTCACCAGCAGGAAAAAGCGGATACCTCCGGAACGGCCAAAGCCATGGTGGGATATTTCAACCGTCTGGGCGTAGATTTCAAACCGGAACAGATTCAACAGATCCGTGATCCGGAAGTCCAGCAAACCCAGTGGCACATTCCAGAACAGTATCTGTCCGGCCATGGCTGGCATACTTACACCCTGACCGCACCGGATGGAACCGCTGTGTTTGAATTCAAACACAATATCAACGGCCGGCAGATCTATGTGGAAGGCACGCTGGATGCCGTCCTGTTTTTACAAAAGCAGATGACAGCCCCCATGGGTTCAAAACGGCTGTTCACCATGATGGATGTACTGCACCCGCAGGGGGAATCATGACCTTGAAAAAATCCCACAAAATTCTGCTGGCCCTGTTCGGATTGATCTACCTGATCTCACCGGTGGACCTGATTCCGGAATTTCTGGTCCCGGTTTTAGGATGGGTGGATGACGGGGTGATTCTTTATGTCATCTACCATTTGATCCGTTACAACCGGATGCCCTGGAACCTTTTTTTCAATAAAAGCAGAAAACCGTGACACAATTTCTGGCTGTGGACAACACCCGGTATGAGATCTGCTGGTATCGTTACGACAAAAAAACCCGGCCTGTACTGGTGTTTCTCCATGAAGGCCTGGGCTGTGTCAAAATGTGGAAATCGTTTCCCGAACGCCTGGCCCAACAGACCGCCTGTGATGCGTTTGTATTTTCCCGTTCCGGATACGGAGAATCCGACCCCGGCCCATTGCCATGGAAACCCAATTTCATGCATACCCAGGCGTTACAGGCATTGCCCGACATACTCACCGCTGCCGGCATCGACACGTACATGCTGATCGGACATTCCGACGGAGGGTCCATTGCCCTGATTCATGCGGGCTCCCGGCATGCCGCTTCCGGACTGAAAGCCGTGATCACCGAAGCGGCCCATGTGTTCTGCGAACCGGTCACACTGGCATCCATCCGGGCGGCCAGAATCGCTTATGACAATCATCGCCTCAAGGAAAAACTGGCCAGATACCACAAGCAAAACACGGAAAATGCCTTCCGGGGCTGGAACAACGCCTGGCTCAATCCAGCATTTGCGTACTGGGATATTCAGAAATTTCTGCCCCGCATTCAGGTGCCGGTACTGGCCCTTCAGGGCGCGACAGATCCTTACGGCACCCCGGCCCAGCTGACCGCCATCCAGAAGCACATTGCAAATTGTGAGACCCGGCTCCTCCCGGACTGCGGGCATGCCCCCCACATGGAACAGCCGGACCGGGTCCTGGCCCGAATGACCGCTTTTATCGAGACCCATCTGGAATAATGGGGTCCCGGCATTGACAAATCGCGGGTTCTCTGGGATATAAACCCCATTTAACCGTGTTTATTCAAAAAGGAAAACAGCGTGACCGGTGTAAGTGAAATTCTGGTTCTCATCCTTCTGATATCGGGTATCCTGATTTTGCCCAGGATGCTCAAACCCCAGCCCACCGAAAATCCCGGAAAAAAACTCGTTCGGTTATCCCGGAAAAAAAGAGCGGCCATCGTGGCCTCGATTTTGTATCCCATTGCCGTCACCCTGGTTATCAAACCCTGGGAAGGACCCTGGTTGCTCTTTGCGGCCACCGGCCCGGTGCCAGTCATTCTGGCCTGGGCGGTTTACTGGATTGTGACGGCGCCGAAAAAATAAACCGGCACCATACCAGACAACACCGGCCCGATCCTGGGTTTCAGCATCGGGCCGGTGGCCAGTACAGATCAAACGTATAGAATCAAGTCATTTAATGATGATTCTCTTTTGAGTCATTCATGGTGTCCATTGCGGCCTTGACAATGCAATAGGTCATACCGGCACCCAGAATCCCGATGGCATACCAGAAACCTCCGAAAAACAGCAAATGGCCGATGTCCCATACCCACTCGAAAATAAATGGAAACATATTTTTTTTCTCCTTGTCTTAAGATTCCCGGGTCTTGGGCCGGTTCAGTTCCAGTTCCTGGGGAAATACCGGCAGATACCGGTATGTAACGGCAATCAGGATGATGCCGTAAGCCACCGGCAGAATGGTGGTGGCCACTTCCTGCCAGGACGGGAGATACAATGCCCAGGTATCAAAAGGCATCACTGGAACCGCCATGATCTGGAGCACCATGACCCAGCGGTTGAGACACACGCCGATCACCGCAAGAACAATGGCTACCAGCCTGAAGGTGGGATTTTCCCGGGTGGACCTGTTGATGAGCAGAAGGCCGGGGACCACGCCGCAGACAATGATCTCCGCCACCAGAATCCAATACCCGTAAAACCCGTTGTTGGTATAGAAATGACTCAGTTCGAATCCCAGCCCCGGAGCGGTGTAGTAAGCCCAGTACCAGGTATCGATCAGCTTGGCGATCATATAGGTGACGATCATCCATCCGGATATTTTGGCCAGCAGGTGAATCACATTGTCCTTGACCAGTTTTTTTCCGGTCACCGCCTCGGTGATCCGGGTGACCAGCAGGGTGAAGCAGGGACCGAAAGCCGCCGCCGACCAGGTGAACAGAAAAAACGACCAGGGCCAGATCAACAACCCTTCCCGGACCGCAAACGGCCGGCCGTACATCACACCGGCCACCCCGCCCAAAGACCCCTGGTGAAAAAAGGACAAAAACGCACCCGTGGCGGCAAAAACAGCCATGACACCGTGCATGTTATGGGCCAGATGATGGAAAAACGGCACCTTGTTGAGCTGCCGGTTTTCCAGGATATTGGGAATGAACTCAATGGTCAGCACCGCAAAATAGCAGGACAGGCAGAACGCCACTTCCGTGAGCATGGAATGGACGTTGGCGTGCCAGAAAATAAACCATCCCCGCAACGGCTGGCCGATATCGATGGCCAGGATCAGCAGGGCCGAGCTGTAACAGATGAACCCGATGATCACGGCAAAGTTGATAATGTTTTTCAGTTCATCAATTTTAAAAATATATTTGAGCAGTCCGGTAAAAAACGCCCCGCCACCCACGGCGATGACTGCCAAATCCGCCCAGATCCACAGGGCAAACCCGTAATAATCGTTCATGTTGGTCTGGTTCAACCCCTTGAACCAGCACAGCAGCATGGCATAGACGCCCCAGAGCAGGACTGCCCCCACAATGGCGATCCCCAGCATGAATTTGGGGAATGAACACCGTTTTGCACCTTCAGGTATTAATGCAGCATCCATATTCAATTACTCCTCACATCGATGTTGAATTTTCTATTCATGGGAAGCCGACCCATAGATACTCTTCACTTTGTCCCATTCCCCGTCCAGATAGTGGTCTCCCAGCTTGCGGATCCATTCCCGGTCAGACATGTAATACACTTTGGGATTGGTTCCGAGCCGTTCCAGCAGCCGGAACACTCTGGGATTTCTCGATTTCCCCACCACATCCGGATTCAGCGGGTCGGGATGCGGATCCGGTTTGACAATCTGGTGAACCTTGTGAGAGGGATTGTTCAAATCACCGAAAATAATGGCGCCGGCCGGACACGCCGTGGTGCAGGCGGTCTGGTATGCGTCTTCCGCAATGTCATCCACGCCGTCTGCATAGGCTTTTTCCCGGGCCAGCTGATACCGGTGATAGCAGAAACTGCATTTTTCCACCACCCCCCGCATCCGCGGCGATACATTGGGGCTCAGATATTTTTCCATGCCTTCGGGCCATACCGGATCCCACCAGTTGAAATACCGGGCGTGATACGGGCAGGCCGCCATGCAGTACCGGCATCCAAAACACCGGGTATAAATCTGGGAAACGATACCGGTATCATATCCATAATCGGTCGCGGTTGCCGGACAAACCGACACACAGGGAGAGTGCCCGTGGTCTCCTTTTCCGCCGCAGTGCTGGCAGGGTCTTGGCAGGTATGCCACATCCGTGTCCGGAAACGGTTTGTTGTTGGACAGCCTGTAAACCCGCATCCAGGTGATGCTGTCCTTTTTGTCGGACTCATCCTCCTTGAACGGCACATTGTTTTCCGCCATGCAGGACACTGTGCAGGTACCGCATCCGGTGCATTTGTCCAGATCGATCACCATGCCGTATTTGTGTGCTTTTTTATCTTGTATCATCAGAACCTCTTTGAAAATTTGTCCACATCCGTTTAGGCCTTTGAAATTCCGGCGGTGATGCCAAAAGCGGCATCCATGCCCGATTCCGGCTCGATTTTCGGTGAAATCAATGCATTGATATTCACCCCTTTGCCTGACACATACCGGTTGTCCAGCGTGTGCCCAAGGCCTTTGACCATCCCGATGACACCGGGCATGATCCCGTCATTGAAATGTACCCGCACACGGACGGATCCCGCAGGGGTCTGAAGCATGGCAAACCCGCCGTTTTTCAGGTTTTTGGCGGATTGGGGATTGATTTCCACAAACATGTCCGTTCCCTTGATAATCCGGTCGGACACGGTTTTGATGGCAAAAGGAGATGGCGCCGGTACCGTGGGCGGTACCCGGAAATGGTCGATGGGGATCAGGGTGAATTCCAGATCACCCTCCGGTTTGACGGTGTCTGGATTGTCTGCCAGAAAACCGAAATCTGTGTCCACCGATCCAGACGGCGGATTTTTTGAAAGCACCACATGGCCTTTTCGAACCAGCGGCCCCCAGATTCTGCCGGTCACCTGTTCAAGGCAGGCATCATAGCTGTCCCAGGCAAAACTGCGGGCCATGGCGCCGTTCAGGGCCCTGGCCATCCCAATCACCACATCCCCGGGACTGCGGGTGTCAAACACCGGTTTCACCATGGGTTTGGAAAGTCCCACCACGGTTGAAGCCAGACCGGCCTTTGACGGCACATCCTCCATCCGTTCCAGAAACGTGGATACCGGCAGAATCACATCCGATCCCATGGCGGTTTCATCCATGAACGATGAAATACAGACCTTGAACGGGATTTTTTCAAATGCGGCCCGGACCCGGGACGGATCATTCAGGGCAAAACAGGGATTGGCATTGTAGACCAGCAGCGCTTTTACCGGGGATTCATTCGAAGAATCGACCCGGGTCACCAGTTCCTGGACCGAAGCGGCCAGAGGGTCTGCACCGGAACCTTTCCGGGCGATATCATCCTGGACCGGGTCCGGAAAGTTCAGGTAATTCGGGATCGGTTTGACAAACGTCCCGCCCGGTTTATTGACATTGCCGCTCAGGCAGTTCAGCGTATGAATCGCTGCAAATTCTTTGAGATTCTGGGCCCCTTCGCCGCGCCCTTTCCCCGGCAGGGCCACAGGCATTTTTGCCCTGGCAAACGCGACGGCGGTTTTCCGGATGTCTGACGCACGGATGCCGGTCACCGCAGCAACCTTGTCCAGCGGATATTCTTTTTGTACCATGGCATTGAACCGCATGAATCCGCCCTTGAATTTTTTAGCGAATACCGGATCAAACAGATTTTCCTTGAGCAGAACCGCGCACATGCCCATGGCCAGGTCTGCCTCGGTACCTGGATTGACGGGAATCCATCGGTTGGCATTGGCCGCGGTACTGGACAGCCGGGGCTCGATCTGAACCAGAGTGGCCTCCCGCTGTTTTCGGGTACCCATGGCCTGGATACACGCCACAGGAGATCCCCACCCGTCAATCAGTCCGGCGCCGAAACTCAAAATATAATCAGAATGATCGATATCGAAACCCAGGGTATATTCGTCGCCGTGCAGGGTTTTCGCCGTCCGGACCAGCCAGGATTCAAGATCGGGCATGGTCAGGTAGTTGGGAGAACCGAATGCGGCCATAAAATGTTTGAACAGGCCCGGCACCGACCCCTGGTCCGAACCGGTGATACAGGCCAGGGATTCCGGGTTCTGATCGTTTCGAAGTTCACCCAGCCGGTCCGCCACCAGGGGGAGGGCTTCATCCCAGGAGATGGGCACAAACCGGTCATTGACTTTTTTCATCGGCGATTTCACCCGGCTGGGATCATACAGGTATTGAAGCCCGGAAATCCCATGCAGGCAGACCCCGCCGTTGTTCACCGGATAGGGGTCCAGGCCTTCGATTTTTACCGGCCGGCCGTCAATTTTTCTCACCGTGATACCGCAGGCACCGGGACACAGATGGCATACGGTGCGGTCATAGGATACTTCTCCATCAGGCGGGACCGGTGTCCAGGGCCAGTTCTGGGTCCAGATGGAAAAATCATCTGTGAGTTTGGCTCCTACAGGGGAGATGGCAATGCCTGCAACTGCGCCGATTCCCAATCCCAAGAAGCTTCGTCTGTCAACTTTCATATGTAACATCCTCTATAAAGTTTTCAATTCTTGTGTATGGTCTATTTGTGGCATTGGAAGCAATAGCCTTTATGGCCGGTTTCCTCTTCATGACACACTGCGCAGTCATTCATTTTCATGCGGTCCCAGGGATTTTTCTTGAGGCCCCAGATGTTTTTCCCCCAGATATCCCGGCTGTAGCCGGTGAGTCTGTTTTCCTCGTAGGGCCGGGACGTTCTGGTTTCCTCGATGGGGCCGTGGCAGGTTTTACAATCCATATCCGCTGCATTGATATGGGCTGCGTGGGAAAAGAAAACGCAATCCGGCTGTTGGGCATACACATACCAGGGAACTTCTTTTTCTTTTGCCACATATTCGGCCGCGAATATGGCCTCGTCGATCGTCTCGCCCATGGGCTCATCCGTGTGGCAGTCCAGACAGGATGCCATTTTGGGAATCCCTGAAAACGTGCCGTCTTCCCGGAGATAATGGCAGGATTCACAATCCCCGGTTTCCTCCACATGGAGCACGTGGTCGAAATTAAAAGGTTGCTCGTGTTTGGAATAGAGCAGTTTGGGGAACAGGAGCCAGCCGGACAGGAAGCATATCAGAAATGCCACAATAAAAAAAATGACACCCAGCCCCAGGCCTGTGTCATTTTTCGGGTCTTCGGCAGTGCCTGCTGTCGCACCCTCCATGGAACCGTGTTCAGTTTTGTTTTCGATTTCACTCATGAAAACCCCATCCATGTTAAAAAGTTGATGTTTACTATACCCTTTTAATCCAGGCACTTGCCGGGATATATCTGTTTGCAGCCAGTGGGTCCCACTGGATACAATTGGTGTTCATACAGCACAATTCGCGTTAATCTATAGTAATATCTGGATTTCTTGTCAAGATAAAATGAGGTGGAACACAGGAGGAACAAACCGATTGTGGATGCATATCGAAAAAAGGGGAGGATACCCATCCACAACCGGTTCTTGAACACAATCGATCACCCGTAGCTGTGAAGGCCGGACAGCAGAAAATTGACCCCGAAATAGGTGAACATGACCGCCATGAACCCGATGATGGACACGAGCGCCAGATTCCGGCCGTGCCAGCCCCGCATCAGTCGCAGGTGCAAAAAAATGGCATACACGAACCAGGTGATCAGAGACCAGGTTTCCTTGGGATCCCAGGACCAGTATCTGCCCCAGGCGGAATTGGCCCATACCGCCCCGGTGATGATTCCGATGGTCAGAAAAAGAAAGCCGAACACCACCATCTGATAGGTGAGTTCATCGATCACGTCCCCGTCCGGCAGTCGGGAAAAAATCGAGTTTGGATCCGGTTGCCCGGGTTTCACATAATAGGTGAGGCTGAGTCCGAATGCCAGGGCAAACCCGGCGTATCCCAGAAAGCAGGTCACCACATGGGCAATGAGCCAGTTGCTTTTCAGGGCCGGAATCAACGGATTGATCTTGGCGCTGATACCCGGATCAAACGAGGCATAGGCAATGGATAAAAATATCAAAGGGGATACAAACACCCCGAATCCCTGTTCCTTGTATTTGATCTCCACATACAGATACAATACGGCCATGGTCCAGGAAAAAAAGATCAGGGATTCGTACATATTGGAAAACGGGGCCCGGCCGAATCCCAGCTGATACGACTCCATCCATCGCAGTCCGATCCCGATCGTATTCAGAAGCAAGCCAAGGGCCATCACATAAAAGCCGGCGGTCCCAAGTATTTTTTTCTTGAAAGCAAACGCCCCGGCATAACACACCATTGCCAGGCCGTACAAAAAAGTGGTCAAAGACAACGCAAACGCACTGTTCATGTTATTCACCCTTGTTTAATTGATTTTCCAGACGGGTTGCCATTTGTTTGAGTTTCAATGTCATGTTCCGGCTGTTGCGGTTGGATTTTCCGGACAGAACCACCCGGGTCTGACCGGCATCCTGTGGTGCCAGTGTGAGAAGAAACGATTGATGGGACATGAAAAAAGTGACCCAGCATCCCAGGATCATCAGAATGAACCCGGTGTACACATACCAGACCCCCGGATCTCTGGTGACCTGAAGCCCGGTATAATATCGTTTTTCAAAATCCGTGGCCACAAATGTGAACCGGCCTTTTCGCATCTTGTCAAACGTGGGGAACCGGGTCGGCAGCCCGATCTGAAAACCGGTTTCTCCGGTCAGGGTCACCAGTCCGAAAAAGGTTTCCCCCAGGTCATGACCCCGGAACTCGAAATGGGGAAGAAATCCCTGAAGCGTAAATTGTCCTGCGCCGTCCGGCAGGTCGATGGTTTCGCCGATCCGGATGTCGCGGACGGTGTCTGCACCGCTTTGATTGTCAACCATCTGCATTTTCACCGTGTCAGGTTCAGCCGTGCCGTAAGAGGATTGAAAGATATTGATTCCCTTGTATCGCAGCGGATGGTTGACCCGGATATCGGTGGTAACGCTTTCCTGGCCGTCTTCAATGATCGTGAGATTTGAACGAAACTCTTCCGGCGCCCCGGAATCATAAAATGACACCTCGAACTCATTGCACCGGATAATGAAATCCAGTGGTATGGGTTCTCTGGTTTTGCTGTCAAACACCTGTCCGATCTGATTTCCTTCATCGATCCGCACATTGGCCCTGAATCCGAACATCGCACCGATCAGGGCACCGGCCAGAAGAAGCAGCACGCTGGCATGCACCACAAACACCCCTAACCGGGTCCAGCGTCCTTTTTCCGTATACAAATAAGTGGTCTGGCCATCGGTTTGCCGGATGACCGGCCCCGCCTGTCCGGCAAGCCATCGCTCGCAGGGGTCAAGCAACTGTCCGGCCGAAGATGTCGTATGTATGGTCTGACTGGATTTTGACTTCAGAAACCGGTTGACATTGAACCGGACCTGGTCCGGAAAAATGGTTTTCCACAACAGGGACAACCGCTCCACGGAACAGACCGTGATGTTGATGCACAACAGCAGCAGCAGCAGCAGAAACCACCAGGCATGATACATGTCATCGATATCAAACACCTGAATCAGGTTGTAGATTCCCTGCCCGTAAAGATCGATATACTGCCGGGGAGATCCGTTCTGAAGCACCACCGTCCCGATAATCGAGGTCACTGCCAGCAGGACCAGAAGATACACGGTCAATTTGATGGAACAAAAAAATACCCAGATCTGACGGGAAATACCGTCCTTGTTTTTCAATTCATACCTCCATGGCAGCCACCGGTACCGAAAGATCCTTTTCCCGGGCCAGCCGGCCGGATACGGTGTTGATCATGATCCTGTGTTTCACAGACCGGTCGGTTATAGCAAAATGCCCTGCCCTGTGCAAAATGTTTCAACAAACATGATGAATTTGTAATGTTTTGGAAATCACTGTTTTTTGGATACGCCTTCAACATACCGGTGAATGCGCAAAAAAGGCACATACATTGAATCATAGGTCTGGATGTGTTCGATCAGCCAGTCCCGGAGGGAAACAATGGCCTCCAGACTCAGGTTGTTGACATCTTCCGTAATTTCCCGGCGCAGGGTCAGGGCATTCCGGACAAATCGCCGATGGTATCTGGCGTGGATATCCCGGTCCGGATATTCCCGCTTCTTGAGTATTTTTTCCTCTGTTGCAAAATACAGTTTGCCATAATCATTGATTTCCGTAATGACATTGGCAATCGCCTTGGGTTCCGCTTTGTTCTGTTTCAGATCGATCAGTTCATTGAACAGGTCGAACATTTTTTTCTGGTGGGTGTCGATCTCTGCCACATCCACACTGAATCCGGCATGCCATTCGACCTTGAGATCGTTTTGGGTCATATGTCTCTCCTTGATAGATCGTTGAATTGTGTCAAGCAGTCGGGTATGGATATTGTCAAATCCGCCATTGGACATGATCAGCACCAGATCGCGGGAAATCAGCCGGGAAGGCAGAAAAGACAGCAGCCCGGTTGTGTCGGGGAAATGATGGGCTTCCACCCCGAGGGCATTGATATCCGATACCAGTTTTTCAGGGGAAAACCGCTCGTTTTCAGGTATGGTTTTTTTGACGGCCGGGTTGCAGATACACACCATATCTGCGTCGGTAAATGCCGCGGGATAGGTGTCCTGGAAAAAACGGCGCATGGACGTGTTGGTGCGGGGTTCAAACACGGCAATGACCCGGCCCGGATGGTAAAACGGTTTCACTGCCCGGATGGTGGCTGCCACGGCAGACGGATGATGGGCAAAATCATCCATGACGGTGATGCCGTGTTTCACGCCCCGGACGTCCTGGCGGCGCCGGACACCGGAAAACGATGCCATGGCCTGTTTCACCGTATCCGTGGGGATGCCCGACGTGTGTGCGGCCGCAGCACAGGCCAGAAAATTCATCAGATTGTGATGGCCGGGCAGCCGGGTTTCGATCTCATAATCGGATTCAGGTCCCCGAATCCGAGCCCGGGTTCGATGATCCGCCTGAACCAGATCCGCATATGTCCAGTCCCCCCCTGTCCCGTAAAAAATCGGTTCAGCACTCAGGTCTGCCAGGATATCCATCAGATGCGGGCTGTCCTTGCAGGCGATCACACAGCGGGTGTCTGCCACTTTTGCCGCCAGTTTCGCAAAAACCGATTTGACATGATCCAGATCCCTGAAAATATCGGCATGGTCAAACTCCACCCCGGTCATGATCGTGATAAAGGGATCATAGTGCATGAATTTAGGCCCTTTGTCAAAAAAGGCCGTGTCATACTCATCCCCTTCAATCACCAGGTATTCTCCGTTGCCGATCCGGAATCCGGACTGGTAATCCTTTAAAATCCCGCCGATCATGAAACCGGGATCCAGTCCCGCCTTCATGAGAATATGGGCCATCATGGCAGCGGTCGTGGTTTTGCCGTGGGTACCGGTGACCAGAATGATCTTTTTATCGGCTGCGACAAACCGATTCACCGCCTGGGGCATGGACAGATAGGGAATCTGCCGGTCCAGCACGGCACTTGCTTCAGGGTTGTCCCGGGTAACCGCATTGCCGATGATCACCAGATCCGGTGAATGATCCAGATGGGCCGGATCAAACCCGTTGAACAGGTGGATATCACTGGCTGCCAGAAAATCGCTCATGGGCGGATACACATGCTGATCCGATCCGGTCACCTCATACCCCATCTGCTTGAGCATGCAGGCCAGGGTCCCCATGCCCGTCCCGCAGGCCGCCACCAGATGAATTTTACGAATCCGGTCCATACACTAAATTTCCGCCATCACCGCTTTTGCCGCGGCAATGGTGTCATCAACGTCTTTTTCCGTGTGGGCCAGCGAGACAAAACAGGCCTCGAACTGAGACGGCGCCAGGTAAATGCCTTTTGCCAGCATTCCCCGGTAAAACGCGGCAAACCGGTCCAGATCACTGGTTTTGGCATCTTCAAAATCATACACGGTCCGATCCGTGAAAAAGAACCCGGCCATGGAGCCCACATGACCGGACTGAAACGGAATGCCCGCCTCATCGGCTGCCGCCTTGAACCCGTTCATCAATTTACGGGTCCGGGCTTCCAGTGTGTCATACACCCCGTCTTTGTGCAGTGCGGTCAAAGTGGCAATGCCGGCCGCCATGGCCAGGGGGTTGCCGGACAGGGTACCGGCCTGGTACACCGGTCCTGTGGGCGCAATCTGGGACATGATCTCTTTTTTCCCGCCATAGGCACCCACGGGCAGACCGCCCCCGATGATTTTACCGAAACAGGTCAGATCCGGTGTGATGCTGAACAGGCCCTGGGCACAATCTTTTGCCACCCGGAATCCGGTCATGACCTCGTCAAAAATCAGGACCGCCCCATGCGCTTTTGTTTCTTGTCTCAAGGTATCAAGAAACCCTTCTTTGGGGCGCACCATACCCATGTTGCCGGCCACCGGTTCCAGGATCACGCCGGCCACCTGGTCCCCTTTCTGAGCCATCACCTGCTTGAACCCTTCGATATCATTATAGGGCAGAGACCAGGTGTTTTGAATCACCGACTCCGGCACACCGGGGCTGCCGGGAATATTCAGGGTCGCCACCCCGGATCCGGCCGCCACCAGCAGGGTATCGGCATGGCCATGATAACACCCGTCAAACTTGATGATGATGTTTCGCCCGGTAACCCCTCTGGCCAGGCGAATGGCACTCATGGTGGCTTCGGTGCCGGAATTGACCATGCGCACCATTTCCACGGAAGGCACCGTTTGGGTCACCAGTTCCGCCAATCGGGTTTCAAGGTGCGTCGGAGCGCCAAAGCTGGTGCCGCTTTCCAGAACCTGCATCAGGGCCTGGATCACTTCCGGAGGTCGATGTCCCAGCACCAGCGGCCCCCAGGACATGACATAATCGATATAATCATTTCCGTCCACATCAAAGAGCCGGCTTTGATCCGCCCGTTCGATGAATATCGGCTGCCCGCCCACGGCATTGCAGGCCCGGACCGGAGAGTTGACGCCTCCGGGAATCAATTGTTTTGCTTTGTTGAACAAATCAACGGATTTGCTGTTTTCCATATGATGTCTCCCAACATGGTTACGGGGTGAAATTCAAAACGGTTTGATCGTAGTACACAACAAAATTTTTGCATAAATGATAAGTATAACAGACCTTTTTTCAAAGGGTCAACCGGTTTGTTTCCCATCTGTTTTCAAAAAAACGTTGACATCCCCATCCTTGGCTGATATTTTCCTTGTGTTCAAATTTCAGGCGGGCCGTTAGCTCAATTGGCAGAGCAACTGACTCTTAATCAGTAGGTTCGGGGTTCGAGGCCCTGACGGCCCACCAAATCATTTCAAGCATCAATGAACTCAAATTCGGTCGGATCGATTCTTGACCCTGACTGCCAGCATCTTGGAATTTTTCCGGGTTTCCAGAACCGTTTCGGGTCCTTGAAATCAACTCCACAGCCCAGGCAGCAGCAGGGTGTTGTTTGGATCTGTTTTTTCAGTTGCCGGATGCTTTTTCAATGAATGGCAATGGCAACGCGGAGATCAATTTTTCTTCAATCCCTGAATCATGACTTTAAATGCGGTGGTGAGCGTGGTCCTGACAAAATCCTTATGATCATCCAGCTTTCTTTTGGAATCCACCCAGAGTACGATGCCGGCATAGGAGCCCCACAGCACATCTGCCAGGGCCACCGGGTGTTCATCGATGAAAATCCCTTTGTCAATGCCTTCCTTGACCACCTGGATAATCGCGCCATGGGCCCGGGCCGAATTCTCCTTGAGGTGCTGCATCATCTCTTCGGACAGGTTGTGAAGGGTTTCACCCGACTGCAGGTGAAACAGATTGATCAGGATATTGGGGTCATAATCATACACATCGATAAAAACATCCCTGAATCGTACGATCTTTTCTTCCACACAGATATCCTGGTTGACCACCTTGTGGATCTGGGTGGACAGGTATTTGAGAATATCGATGGAAAGCGAGGTATGCAGCTCCTCCTTGTTTTTGAAGTACAGATACAGGGTCCCGGGACTCAACTCCGCTTCCGTGGCGATCTCTTCCATGGTCGCGCTGTTGAATCCCTTGACGGAAAAAATTTTCCGTGCGGCATTGATGATATCCCGGCGCCGGCGTTGTTTTTCTCTCAATTTTCTCTCGTGTATGCCCATTTTCACCCCATAATTATATGAAGCAGATTCATTTTTTAGTCAATTTGATTTATTCATATAGAATTTCCTTGGATTTCGCAAGGATAAAAATGAAAACACCCAAACCTGATCAATTATAAAATTTAATCTATGTTTTCCATTTTGTGCGCTTTTTAGTTCCCATGTGATGTTTTTTTGTCTATGATATTCACAAGAATACCAGATGATCGATCAACCTCGGGGAGATTTGAAATTATGCCGAAAACAACATACTGGGCAGATGCATATGTACAAAAAGCGTGCAGTGCAGCTGATGCGCTGCAGCACATACGACCGGGACAGCGGGTCTTCATTGGATCATCCTGTGGAGAGCCCCAGCACCTGGTCACTGAATTGTCCAAGGTGTCCGAACGATTCACCGACCTTGAAATCGTCCGGCTGCTGAGTGTTGAAAGCGGTCCTTTGACACTCATTGCCAACCGGTCCCACTCCCAGCAGCTCAATATCCGTTCTTTTTACCTGGGGTCTGCCTCTCCCACCAAAATAAAGAAAAACCAGCGGTTTATCACCCCCATCAACCTGTCCCAGATCCCCCATTTGTTCAAGTCCCGGCTCATGCCGTTGAATGTGGCCCTGATCCAGGCATCTCCGCCCGATGATTTCGGGTGGATGAGCCTGGGGGTGTCCGTGGATATCAACATGGCGGCCTGTGAATCCGCTGACCGGGTGATCTGCCAGGTGAACCCCAACATGCCCCGGGTCCTGGGCAGAAGCTTCATCCATGTCAATGATGTGGATTTCATTGTGGAACATGAAGAGGAACTGCTCACCATTCAACCGCTTCCGGAGATCGAAACCGCCAATACCATTGCCAAACACATTTCCCGGCTGATCAAGGACGGATCGACCATCCAGACCAGCCTGGGGATCACCAATGATGCCACCATGGTCTGTCTGTCGGAAAAAAACGACCTGGGGGTCCATTCCCAGTATCTGTCGGAACCCATGATGCGCCTGTTTTCCATGGGGGTGATCACCAACAAGAAAAAAGGATTCAACAACGGCAAACTGGTGGCCGGAAGTGCGGTGGGCTCCTTTATGCTGTATGAATTCATCGATGACAACCCGTCCATTGAATTCCATCCGTCGGATTATGTCAACAACCCCACCATCATCGGACGTCACAATCAGATGGTGACATTGAACACGGCCGTGGCCATCGATCTCACCGGCCAGGTGGCAGCCGATGCCCTGCCCCTGAACAACTACACCGGTATCAACGGGTTGCTGGATTTCACCCGGGGGGCGGGCATGTCTCCCAACGGAAAATCCTTTCTGATTCTGACTTCGACCACGGACAATGGAAAAACCAGCCGGATCATTCCCCATATGTCAGATACCGCCGTGGTCGTCCCCCGGGGAGATGTCCAGTTTGTGGCCACGGAATACGGGGTGGTGAATCTGTTCGGCAAAACCCTTCAGGAACGGGCCATGGCCCTGATCAGTATCGCCCATCCCGATTTCCGGGATGAATTGTTTGCCCGGGCCAAGGAACAGAATCTCATCGATACGGGACGGCAGTTCAAACAGGCCATCAAGGGGGTGTACCCGCTCAAGTATGAGGAAACCATCGTGATCCGGGACATTCCCGTCAATTTCCGGCCGGCCAGAACCGTGGACGAGCGGGTCATTCAGGAGCATTACTACAACATGAACCGGGGAGACATCATATCCCGGTTTTTTCATGAAAAGAAAAGCTTTGTTCACGCTCAGATTGAAACCACCTATGAAATCGACTATATCAATGATCTGACCATTGTGGCCACCATCGGAGAACTGGGATTTGAAAAAATCATAGCCGTGGGAGAATATTTCAGAAATCCCATTGTCAATATGGCGGAAATCGCGTTTTCCGTATCCCGGGAATACCAGGGTATGGGCATCGCCAAAGTGCTTCAGAAAAAACTGGCCGTTGCAGCAAAAGACAATGGGATCAAGGGGTTGATCGCCTATACCTCCCCCCAGAACAAAGGCATGATCCGGCTGTTCAACAACCTGCCGTACAAAATCCATTCGGAAAAGGATGACGACATGATCATTCTCACTTGCCAGTTTTCAGAACCGGAAGAAAACGTCACGCCGCCTTCCTGACACGGCATCGGGATCCACATGATTCCAGGCAGGGCAGAAAACCGGCGGGACATTCGGTCTCATCGCCTTTTGAGCAGGGCCACGGACTCGATGTGATATGTGTGGGGAAACATGTCCACCGGCTGAACCTGTATCACCTCATACCCGGGTGCCAGCATCTCGAGATCCCGGGCCAGGGTGGCGGGGTTGCAGGAAACATAGACAATGGTATCCGATCCCAGGCCCAGCACCCTTGCCACCACGTCCTTGTGCATGCCCACACGGGGGGGATCGATCACGACCACGTCCGGGGTTTCCGCCAGATCCGGCAGCACCTGCCGGATATCCCCGGCCAGAAAACGGCAGTTGTCAACCCGGTTCATGGCCGCGTTTTTCCGGGCATCGGCCACGGCCGTATCGATGATTTCTATCCCGGTAATCCGTGCCGCCTGATCCGACAGCCAGATGGGAATGGTACCGGTTCCGGAATACAGGTCCAGCACGGTTTCCTTTCCTGTGAGATTGCAATATCGGGCAACCACCTCATACAGTTTTTCACAGGCCCTTGTGTGGGTCTGAAAAAAGGAGTTGGCGGAAATCTCGAATTCAAACCGGCCCAGACGTTCGGTAATCACCTCTTTGCCGTGAAGCAGGATTTCCTCTTTGCCCAGGCTGACCCCGGATTTGGCATCGGTGATGTTGTTGACAATGGCGGCCAGATTGTCAAAGGTGTTTGCCAGTGACTCCGCCAGCTGCATGAGCACGGACCGATTTTTGTCCCGGGTGACGATGTTCACCATCCAGTGGTCAAACGCCACGGAATGGCGCAGCATCACATACCGCCAGAACCCGGTATGATGGCGCAGATGATAGGCCGGTAATCCCGAATGCCTGATAAATTCCCGCACATGGGACAAAATGGCATTGCCCTGTTCCGGCATGATGTCACAATGATGGATATCGATCACCTGGTCAAAGGTGCCCGGCACATGCAGCCCGACCCCCAGATCCTTGGCAATGGTTTCATCCGCCAGTTCTTCGGGCATGAGCCAGCGTCTGGCTGAGCAGGAAAATTCCATTTTGTTCCGGTATTCAAACACCGGATCCGATGGCATCACATCCAGGACCGGCACATGGGCCAGCCTGCCGATATGGGCCAGGGACTGAACCACATGCTGTTTTTTATAGTCCAGCTGCGTGGCATAAGGGATCGACTGCCATTTGCACCCCCCGCAGAAATCCGCGTACCGGCACCGGGGGGTGTCACGCAAAGAAGAGGGGGAAAGTATCTGAATCAGTCTGGCTTCTGCCCAGCTTTTTTTCTTTTTGGAAATTTTTACCCGAACCCGGTCCCCGGGCACGCACCGGTCCACAAACACGGGAAATCCGTCCGGTTTTGCCAGCCCTTTTCCCCCATAAGCCAGGTCAATGATTTCCAGTTCACACACGCTGCGTTTCTTGATGGTCATGGATGTTTCCCACTTTCCGGTTTTGAGTAAAAAGCTTGTGATTATACCGGGTCCATGGCATAAAAACAAGATGCGCATCATTCAGACACAATTTCGGGTGGATCAGCTGATGTTGAAAGGGGAACTGTTTTTACCCGACACGCCCCACCCGCCGCCCCTGGTGGTGGGATCTCACGGTCTGGAAGGCAGCCGGTTTTCCGCCAAGCAGCAGGTGCTGTCCCGACTGCTGCCGGAAAACAAGATTGCTTTTTTTCGATTCGATCACCGGGGATGCGGGGACAGCCAGGGTGATTTTCTTCAGGAAACCTCCCTTGAAAAGCGCACCCGGGATTTTCTGGCGGCCGTGAGCCATGTGCGCGGTCTGGACAGGACCGCACCGCATTTGGGTGTGTTTGGTTCCTCCATGGGCGGGGCCACCTGCATCAATGCCTGGCAGACCCTGGAGAAAAAATTCGGCCGGCTGTGCGGCGGGGTATTGTGTGCGGCACCGCTCAAAAGCCACACCATTCAGAACATCCCCACTCAGGGCACGGAAACGAGACCGGATCTGCCGTTATCGTTTTTCAAAAAAAACCTGCTGTTCGACCTGACAGACCAGGCCGCATTTCTTCATCATGTGCTGGTTTTCCATGGGGATGCCGACACAGTGGTGCCGGTATCCAATGCGTGTGCCCTCTTTGAAAAAATGCATCTCCCCAAACACTGCATCATCCAGAAAAACGGGGATCATCCCATGTCATCGCCCGGGGATCAGGCGGAATTTGAAATTCAAGCCCTGGCCTGGTTCAAACAGATATTTCACCTGTCAGATGCCGCCTGAGCAATTCCAGGGCCATGGCGGCAAACATTTTCTTGTTTTTTTCCCGGTCATCAAACGTGAACTCAAATTTTTTTGCCTCGGTCAGGCCGCCGGGACCGGCCAGTCCGATGCACACAGTGCCCACCTGTTTCATTGTCGGCCCCCCGCCGGGTCCGGCAATACCGGTGGTGGAAATGGCCCAGTCCGATCCCGCCACCTGCCGGACTCCTGCGGCCATCTCCCGGGCCGTGGATTCATGGACCGCCCCGCAGGTATCAAGGGTCCGGGGGGTGACACCCAGCACCTTGATTTTGGCGGAATTGGCATAGGTGACCGCAGACAGTAAAAAATAATCCGAACTGCCCGGCACCTGGGTGATCAAATGGGCAATCAGTCCACCGGTACAGGACTCGGCCACAGCCAGGGTCTGACTTCGCTTTGCGAGCAGGTGTCCCACCTCCGCTTCCAGGGACCGGCCGGTATGGGACACCACCTTGCTGCCCAGCTGCTGCGCGACCCACTGTCCAGCCCGGGCCAGACCGGTGTCCGCTTCTTTGCTGTCTTCACCGGCATCACTGACCAGTTTGACTTCAATCACGGGAAAACTGGCCCTGAACCCCAGGCGGATCCCGGGAAACCGGTCTTCAAACCCGGTGAGACGGGTGCCCACCCGGGATTCATGCAGCCCGAACACCGTGAACCGCCGGATGAGCAACCGGGTCTGTTTTCCTTGAATGGCCTCAATGCGGGGAACCACACACGCATCCATCATCTGTTTCATCTCGGACGGCACCCCGGGCATGCAGAAAAACCAGCACTGGTTGAGCTGAAACGCGAATCCCGGCGCGGTCCCATGGGTATTTTCCAGCACCTGGGCGGAATCCGGCAGCCAGGCCTGTTTCTCGTTGTCCGGGGTCAATTCAAATCCCCGGCGGTCAAAATAGGTTTTCATGGATGCCAGGGCCGTGGGGTTCACGGCCAATGATTCTTCCAACGCCTCTGCGCAGGCCCGGGCCGTGATATCATCCCGGGTGGGGCCCAGGCCGCCCGTGACCAGGCAGATTTCTGCCCGCCGGGAAATAACCTGCACCGATTCACGGACCGCAGAAACCTCATCTCCTTTGACCGTGATCTGGGACACCCGGATGCCCATCTGTTTGAGCCGGTCACACAAATACGCACTGTTGGTGTCCACCAGATCCCCCAGCAGTACTTCATCTCCGGTGGAAAGAATTTCAGCTGTCATTTTTCATCCTTGGTTTGATATGAGTGGACCCGGTCTGTTCCGCCTGCCAGACCGGATTGAAAAACATGGCATGGTTGGCGGAAAAAAATGCCGGATTCTTGCGGAACCCCGATCCGATGGCCAGCTGTTTTTTAAAGGTTTTATCCAGAAACTGTTTCACCTGTTTTCGATCCCATCCGGCCGGATGGACAAAATTCAGGTATAGCGACAGGTCTCCCGGATAAAACTCTCCGGTTTCAAGGTCTTTGGCTTCTTGACTGAACCGGGGCAGATTGAACACCGCCAGATTCAGATAATCCATATATTGCTGGTGCGCCCGGGTGAATGCCAGGGTGGTATGAGCGGAAGACCGGTCCTCGAACTGGGTGCCGAACAACAGATAGACATAGGTGAAAATGCCGGCCTGGTGCAGATTTTCCAATATCCGGGAGGCCAGATCCAGACGGGTCCCTTTATTCATCCGGTCCAGGACGGTCTGATCTCCGGACTCCAGACCCAGCTTGAGCATGACACATCCGCTGCGTTTGAGCTGATGGCAGAACATAGGGTCTGCCAGATCTTTTTCAAACCGGACAAACCCGTACCAGGTGAACGGCACCCTGGGACCGGCACGGGCCAGGGCCCGCAAAAACGCCGGAGTCATGGCATCATCGATAAAATGCAGGGTATCCGGCTGAAACCGATGTGCCAGCGCCAGTGTATCCGCCAGCACCCGGGAGGGCCGCTGGGTGCTGTAGGCATGGGTTTCCGCTTTTTCAGGACAGAACCGGCATTTGCGCCAGTAGCACCCGATGGTGGTTCTGAAGGGCAGTACCCGGGCCGGCGATATATACCCGGCCTTGTCGGCAAACTCAAAATCCGGCACATAATGACGTTTTGTGGTGCCGGGTTTCCCCAAAAGATCCAGCAGCGGGATCTCCCCTTCTCCAGGAATCATGTGATCGATGAGTCCGGAAAACGGATGGTTGAAATCCGGCCGGCTCATCCAGGAAGTCACCAGGCCGCCGCCCATGACAATTTTTTTGTCCGGAAAATTTTTCCGGATCCACCCGGCCAGGGCAAAGCTGACCAATGCCTGGTTCAGGTAACACAAGGAAATCCCCACCCAGGGCGAGGCCCATCGGGAGATTACCGGTTTCAGCCGGTCTTCAAAAAAAGAAAAAAACGGGTTGGCATGGCAGGTGTCCGCACTTTTCAGCAGATCCCGGCTGCGCAAAGGCGTCAGGAGCCGGTCGGTGTAATCACTCAAGGTCACCTTGAACCGGGGGGTATCCACGGCAAGAGACAGCAGTTTGTTCAGATCATACACCCGCTGATGATACCGGTCTTCATTGGCAAACAGACCCGGATCCTGCAGGTCTGCCAGAATCGTCTCCCGGTTTTTCAGGGCCCGGACCGACCAGGAATCGGTTGCGGTCAAATTCTGCTGGACCAGGTAGTGAAATCCCTGAATATTGGCATCTGTCACACAACACGCAATGTTGTTTTCCTGAAGCGCGGCAGCCAGATAGGCGACACCGGCCGGGGGTTCACAGGGTTTGGCCACCGGGGGAAACAATAATAACATCAGCGCGTATCCAAAAAATCATTGACAATCATATTGCGTTACATCCGGCGTGCTTGTACCATATTTTGAAAAAAATCCCCAAGTAAAATTTTTTCCCGATTTTTTTGTTTCTACAAATAGAAACATTTGCCTTGACAACGGCAACCAAATCATTTAATTTTCCCGTCATTTGACACATTTTAACACAGGACGGCCCCGCAATGATTTTATCCCGATTTCCAGACAAAAACCGGTTCAAGGATCTGGCTGAAACCTACAATGTCGTTCCCGTGTGCATCCGGATTTTAGCGGACACCCACACACCGGTATCGATTCTTGACAAATGCCGTGCTTCGGGCACCCAATGTTTTCTGCTGGAAAGTGTGGAAGGGGGAGAACGATGGGCCAGATACAGTTTTTTAGGGATCCGGCCCCATGGCAGTGTGCAGGTGTTTTCCGACCATGTCCGCCGGGTGACCCGTGCCGGCACTTCGGAAGAAACCTGTCAGACCCTTGCCCATCACAATGATCCGCTCTCCGTGATCCGCCGGATTGTACAGGCCTATCATCCGGCGCCCATGCCGGAACTCCCCCGGTTCTGGACCGGGCTCACCGGATATGTGACATATGAAATGGTGTCGTTTTTTGAAAACATCCCGGTATCCCTGCCCGAGTCCGACCCGTACGCCCATTTTATCATTCCGGACCAGATGATTATCTTTGACAATATCCAGCAGACCCTGACCTGTCTGGGCATCTGTTATCTGGATGAAAAAACCGATGCCGATGCCGCGTATGACACGGCGTATCAGGAACTGGTTCAGCTGCTTGACACGATAAAAGCCCCGGCATCGAACACAGAGGCCCCCCGCTGTCCTCCGGTGGAACTCACCCCCCTGATGCCTGCAACCCGCTATATGGATGGCGTGAATACCATCAAACATCATATCCGGGAAGGCGATATCTTTCAGGCGGTGTTTTCCCAGCCGTTTTCGTGCACCACCGACCTGGACCCGGTCCGGTTCTACCGGGCCCAGCGGTATATCAACCCCTCCCCGTACATGTTTTTCATGAATTTTTCCGACCGGATCATTGCCGGTTCTTCCCCGGAAACCATGGTACGTCTGGAAAACGGTGTGGCCACGCTTCGGCCCATTGCCGGCACCCGGCCCCGGGGCGCCACCCGCCAGCAGGATCAGGCCCTGGCAGATGAACTGCTCAAAGATGAAAAAGAAAAAGCCGAACACGTGATGCTCATCGATTTAGGACGTAACGATCTGGGACGGGTGGCACAACCCGGCACAGTCCAGGTGACCGATACCATGATCATCGAACGGTATTCCCATGTCATGCACCTGGTATCCAATATCACCTGTGACCTGGATCCATCCTGCGATGCCCTGGACCTGTTCCGGGCCGCATTTCCGGCCGGCACCCTCACAGGGGCACCCAAAATCAGGGCCATGGAGATTATTTCAACACTTGAGAACCGCCCCCGTCGCATTTATGGCGGCGCAGCCGGATACATCTCCTTTACCGGAAACATGGATTTTGCCATCACCATCCGGACCGCAGTCATGGAAAACCAGACCCTGACCGTCCAGTCCGGGGCCGGTATTGTGTATGATTCCGATCCCGAAACCGAACTCATCGAGTGCATCAACAAGGCAAAAAGCGTGGAATCCGCCCTGAAACTGGCGCTTTCCCATACGGACCTATCCATTACCCCGGGAGACTTTTCATGAACGTGGTCATCATTGATAATTACGATTCTTTCACCTTCAACCTGGTCCACTACCTGCTGCACACCGGCGTGTCTGTGACCGTATTCAGAAACGACAAAGTGAGTGTCCGGGAAATCCGGGACATGGTTCCCGGCGCCATTGTCATCTCCCCCGGCCCGGGCCGGCCCGAGGATGCGGGCATATCTGTGGATGTGGTGAAAGAACTGTCCGGAACCATTCCCATTCTGGGCGTGTGTCTGGGGCATCAGGTCATCGCCCAGGCGTTCGGCGGCACCATTGTTCATGCAGCACAGATCATGCACGGCAAAACATCCATGGTCACGGCAGATGGTGAACATGTCTTTGCCGGACTCGTCCGTCCCTTTTCCGTGATGCGCTATCACTCCCTGGCAGTCCGGGAATCGGATCTGCCCGCATGTCTGCGGGTCACTGCCCGGTCGGATGATGGTGAAATCATGGGGATCCGCCACACAGACCATCCGACCCAGGGAGTCCAGTTTCACCCGGAATCCTTCATGACCACCGTGGGCAAACGACTGATTCGCAATTTCATCAAAGGAGCGACCCGATGACATTCACCCGACACCTCAACCAGATCATCTGCGGCCGGGACCTGACCCAGGATCAGACCGCGGAAATGATCACCCATATTTTTTCAGGCAATATCACCCCGGCCCAGACCGGCGCGTTTATGGCCGCTCTGGCCACCAAAGGAGAAACATTCGAGGAGCTGGCCGGCGCTGCCCGGTCCATGCGAAGAAAAGCGGCCCGGATCCAGACCCTTTCCAGAAAAGTGATCGATACCTGCGGCACCGGCGGGGATGCCTCGGGCTCTTTCAACATTTCCACCACCACCGCGTTTGTGGTGGCAGGCGCCGGGGTCACTGTGGCCAAACACGGGAACCGGAGCATTTCCAGCCGGTGCGGCAGTGCGGATGTGCTGGAGGCGCTGGGAGTCAATCTGGCGGTTGACCCGGAAATCGTGGAAGAAGCAGTCAATGACATCGGCATCGGGTTCATGTTTGCGCCCATGTTCCACGGTGCCATGAAACACGCGGCCCAGGCACGCAAAGAATGCGGCATCCGCAGCATTTTCAATATGCTGGGACCCCTGACCAATCCGGCGGCCGCTTCCTGTCAGATTGTGGGGGTTTATGCGCCGGCCCTGACCGAAATGTTTGCCAATGCCCTGCACCTGCTGGGCGTCCAAAAAGCGTTTGTGGTCCACGGCCATGACGGCATGGATGAAATCACCACCACGGATTTGACCCGGGTGTCTGAACTGTCCGGCGGCCGGATCAAATCCTATGACCTGGATCCGCTGACCTATTTTGACGACTATGCCGACCCTGATGATCTGCAAGGTGGGGATGCCCGGAAAAATGCAGACATGCTTACCCGGGTTTTGGCCGGAGACAGCGGGGCACCCAGAGACATTGTGCTCATCAATGCCGGGGCCGGTCTGGTGGCAGCGGATGCGGCCACGGATATCGAGCAGGGAATACAGATGGCGGCGGACGCCATTGATTCAGGCCGTGCCATGAAAAAACTGGAAGACCTGATCCAGTTCACCCGGGAGAATGGATAACATGGCCGTCTCCGGATTCCTGAAAACCGTTCAAGAGATCAAACAGGCGGAAATTGCCGCCCACCGGCGGCGCATCTCTTTGTCCTCTTTGCGGCAGGAGGCGGAAACCCTTGCCCCGCCGCCGGATTTTGCAGCTGCCATGGCTGCGGGCACCCCGTCGGACATCGGTATTCTAGCGGAAATCAAAAAAGCCTCCCCATCCAAAGGAGACCTGTGTGTGGATCTTCATCCGGCCACATATGCCGAAACCTATGAAACCGCCGGGGCCCGGGCGATTTCCGTGCTCACGGAATCAATCTATTTCAAAGGCAGTCTTTCGGATCTGAAAACGGTATGCGCGCACACCGGTTTACCGGTGCTCAGAAAAGACTTTATCATACACGAATATCAGATTTATGAGGCCAGACAGGCCGGAGCCGGGGCCGTACTGATCATCACCACGCTGCTGTCTCCGGATCAGCAGGCGGATTTCATCCATCTGGTCCGGGAACTGAACATGGAACCCCTGGTGGAAATCTGCTCTGAATGGGAAATGGACCAGGCCCTGAAAACCGGGGCAAAAATTACAGGCATCAACAACCGGAATCTGTCCACCCTGGATGTGGATCCGGGTGCCGCCGTGCGAATTGCCCCGTTACTTCCCACAGATATTATCCCCGTGGCCGCATCCGGTTTTTCCAGCCGCAAAGGGATTCAAACGGGAATCGATGCCGGCATCTATAATTTTCTGATCGGGGAAAGCATTGTCCGGGCCAAAGACCCCGACGGATTCATCCGGTCATTGAGAACCGATGACTGACCGCAAGCCAGCACCTTCGCCCCTGGTCAAAATCTGCGGGTTGACCGATCCGGTCAATGCTGCCGCATGCGCCCGGGCCGGTGCAGATATGATCGGGTTGGTGTTTTATCCCAAAAGTCCCCGGCATGTTGAACCATCCCGGGCAAAGGCAGTGGTCAATGCTTTGCCCACCCATATTCCGGCATGGGGCGTATTTGTGAATGAACATCCGGACACCATCATGGAAACCGTGCGAATCTGCGGATTAAAAGGAATACAGCTGCATGGACAGGAACCTTCAGATCTGATAACCGCTTTGAAAAAACAGCATCTGACCGTCACCAAAGCGGTGTTTGCCTCCCGGTCCCCCGGTCTGGAAACAATTGACACCGTGTATTCAACAGCGGATTTTTTCCTGGTGGAATGTGGGCAGGGCCAGCTGCCCGGAGGAAACGCAAGAACCTGGGATTATCGTCAGGTTCGAAAAACAGCCCGTGAACATCCCGTGATCCTGGCCGGGGGACTGTCCTGTGAAAATATTGATCAGGCCCTGGCCCAGGCAGAACCAACGGGGGTAGATGTGTCATCCGGTGTGGAATCGTCACCGGGAATCAAAAACATAGACAAGGTGGCTGAATTGATCCGGCGCGTCAAACAATATCCTGTCAAATCCTTTTCATCCTGCACCGCGACTTCACCACCGACCCGCAGCTGAGTTGATTCAGGCGATCGGCACCCCTGAACCCAAAAAGCCCGGCTCATTGATCTATTCAATGAGCCGGGCTTTTTGAAGAATAATCCGGCAGTGTCCTACTCTCCCACACAGTCTCCCGTGCAGTACCATCGGCGCTAAAGAGCTTAACTTCCGTGTTCGAGATGGGAACGGGTGTGGCCTCTTTGCTCTAACCACCGGATTAAGGGGGTGTTGGATCCGGAACGTTTGATGGGGTAAGTGCGCTTTGCGCGGCTTTGTTCCATAGATCCAAAAATCTGTTGCAGTAAGTATGTGTTCACATGAAAGCGTTTAAACCTGTAGGTGAAAAAAAAGTGGCTAAGCCTCACGACCTATTAGTACCGGTTAGCTCAACATGTTGCCATGCTTACACACCCGGCCTATCAACCTTGTAGTCTTCAAGGGGTCTTCAGTCACTTGCGTGATGGGATATCTCATCTTGGAGTTGGCTTCCCGCTTAGATGCTTTCAGCGGTTATCCTTGCCCAACTTGGCTACCCAGCAATGCCCCTGGCGGAACAACTGGAACACCATTGGTTGGTCCATTCCGGTCCTCTCGTACTAGGAAAAGATCTCCTCAAATATCCTGCGCCCACGAAAGATAGGGACCAAACTGTCTCACGACGTTTTAAACCCAGCTCACGTACCACTTTAATCGGCGAACAGCCGAACCCTTGGGACCTGCTCCAGCCCCAGGATGTGATGAGCCGACATCGAGGTGCCAAACCGCCCCGTCGATGTGAACTCTTGGGGGCGATAAGCCTGTTATCCCCGGCGTACCTTTTATCCGTTGAGCGACGGCCCTTCCATTCAGAACCGCCGGATCACTAAGACCTACTTTCGTACCTGCTCGAAATGTCTCTCTCGCAGTCAAGCTCCCTTATGCCTTTGCACTCTGCGGCTGGTTTCCAATCAGCCTGAGGGAACCTTCGCGCGCCTCCGTTACTCTTTGGGAGGCGACCGCCCCAGTCAAACTACCCACCAGACACTGTCCTCGATCCGGGTTACGGACCCAAGTTAGAACACTGAAACACGAAGGGTGGTATTTCAAGGGTGACTCCACAAACACTGGCGTGCCTGCTTCCAAGTCTCCCACCTATCCTGCACATCATGTCCCAAAATCCAATGTCAAGCTGTAGTAAAGGTGCC
>JAABUD010000279.1 GCA_011389555.1 Desulfotignum sp.
CGGGTGGCGGGTCTGGTGGTGGACAAGGTGGATAAAATCATGCACGGCATGCAGCTGGGCGCAGCGGGCATGCACAACCAGATCAGGCAATGGTGCCGGGGCGGCTTTCTGTCTGCCCTGGTAAGATATCTGCTGGACAAGGGATTTACAGTCTGGCTGACGTCTGATCACGGCAATATTGCATGTGAGGGCAAGGGCCGACCCGCCGAAGGCGTGCTGGAACATGGATTTCTGTTTTTTTTCCATGATTCTTTATTGGATATTGGGGGCCACTTCTTGCATCTTTTTCAGATGGTTTCAATAAAATGATTTCAGAACCTTTGCCCCGAGTTCTGGCCATTGGGACTACGCCAAATTTTTTAAGCTTTTTGATAAAATCTTTTAGAGGTAAGGGGGACCGATTAGGCATACAGAAAAGTGTGTTCAGACTCGCAGGTTTTTGTAATCAACCAAGGCGGAACAATTTTTTCTGGACTGGTTTTATTTTTAAACAAGGGTTTTATTTTATACTTTTTTTCCACCTGTTTTTTGCATCTGTAAAATTCCTGCCATGCTTCAGAAGGGGCTGGGTGGAAAAGATGGTCTATATTGTCATTTGAAAAAGCATAGTCTATCTGGGCGCTGATAAGGGACACAATTTCCTGCTCTGCAGCCGCCAGTGTTTCACCTACAGCAACAATATCAAGCTCCAGGCAATGTGAAACAAACAAGCCATCTTCTTTTTTTATCAAAATGTTTGTTGTAAAGGATGCATCATTACTTTTGTTGATAAAGTCCGCCATTTCTCCTCCGAAATTCATTGTCCATATATTGAATAACTATCACCACAATATTGATTTCGTCAAGAAAAATAAAATGACAATCTCTGAAAACCATTGATATTTCTGGAGCCGGCGAGCAGACTCGAACTGCTGACTTGCTGATTACGAATCAGCTACTCTACCACCTGAGTTACGCCGGCTTTGAGAATGATCCATCTTTATATCAGTGTGGGTGCGTATTTTCAAGTAAAATATGAGTGATCCCGTCATTATCTGTCTTTGAGCCCAAAAGTGATCAATGTTCCCCGGGAAGGCGCCACACCGGGTGAATCCGGCATTGATTTTTCATCCGATCCCCTGTAAAGGTATTGGGCAGTCGTGGAAACCTTTTTGAGAGGATATCGATGCGTCTGGAATGCAATGGATTGAATTTTACCTATCCGGGGTCGGATACCCGGGTGATTGACGACCTGACGTTTTCCATGGACGGACCGGGGTTTCATGCGGTGTTCGGACCTTCCGGCGTGGGGAAGACCTCGTTTGCCCGGCTGCTGTCCCGGCACGGGGATCGTCCGGATCTGCCCGTGAAGACCCCGGGCATTGAGACCATCCTGTACACCTACAACCTGGAACGGCTGCCGGGATGGTCTGCTGTCGGCCGCCACCTGGACCAGGTCTGCCCGCCGGACCGGCAGGACCTCAAAAAAGAACTTATCGCGCTCTTCTGCCTGGAACCGGTGCTGGACGCCCGGTTTTCCCGGTTGTCCATGGGCCAGCAGAACCGCATGAACCTGATCCGGTACCTGCTCCAGGATTTTGACCTGATGATTCTGGATGAAAGCCTGGCCAATGTGGATGAAAAACTGCGCCAGACCATTCTGCCGGCCATCAAGGAACGGTTCGCCCACAAGATGTTTCTGTATATTTCCCACAACCTGATGGAAGTGGCCCGGTTCTGCAGACAGGTCCTGGTACTGGCCGAGCCGTCCCGAAAAACGCCGAGCCGCCTGATTTCCGGTCTGGACGAGGGCACGGAAACAGGGGGCAGCAGGGAGAAATCCGCTCTGGACCGGGTCATGCTGGAGATCATGAATGCTTTTTAGACGGATATATCAGTTCATGATCGTGTACGGGGTGTTTCTGGCCCTGCTGCTGGGAGTGAAAGCCGGGTTGTCCCTGTCGGATTACGTGATCCCGGGAGTTCCGCTGATTCTGGACACGGCGGTTCAGGTGGCGGGCGGATTTTTCAAGGATGTGCTGGATACGTTGTCCGTGGCCATTCTGGGCCAGGGAATTTCCATTTTTCTGGCATTTTTCGTGGGCATCCTGGGTCGCCGGTCTTCCTGGGCCGGTTCCATGATCCGGGTGACGGCCTACAATATCCAGGCATATCCCATCGTGGCCCTGGCCCCCATTATTTTTATCCTGCTGGGGGACGGGTTTATCTCCCGGCTGCTCATTGCCGCCATGATCTGTTATTTTCCGCTGCTGTTGTCCGTGCTGGGGGTGATGGCCGCACCCGTGGCGGATATCGAGCATTTTTATAAGGTCACCGGACGGATGCGCTGGCACCTGGAGGTGAAGATCCGGGCGTTTGAAAATTTGAGCAAACTGACCACCGTGATTGCCGGCAGTGCCACCCTGGCCATGGCCGGGACCATTGTGGCGGAGTTCATTGCCGCCAATGCCGGTATCGGGTACAGCATCCGCATCGCCCTGTATCAGAGCGACCTGTCAGCGATTTTGACGGCATTGTTCATGATCGGGATCATGATTTCCGTTTACCAGGGGATGCTGGAATCGCTGGGTGAATGGGTCAAGACAAAATGGGGATCGGAAAACAAAGGAGCGCTGTTATGAAATGCATACGATGGGCGATCATGGGGATGGCTGTATGGATGACGGTCTGTGTCTTTGGCCCGTGGATGCCGATGGCACAGGCGGAATCAATTTCTTTGAAATACCGGCTCAAATGGTTGTTCAACACCAGTGTGGCCGGGGATGTGTTTGCCATGGAAAACGGGTTTTTTGCCGATGCCGGGCTGGATGTTCAGGTGAAAGAGGGCAGCCCGGAAAAAGATGCCATCAAGGAGCTGGAACTCGGATATGCCCATTTCGGGGTGGCATCGGCGGACCAGGTGATCCGGGCCCTGGAAAAAGGGGCGGATGTGGTGGTCCTGGCCCAGCTGTTCCAGGTGAACCCCATGCAGTGGATCTATCGGGACCAACAGGTCGAGATCACTTGCCCGGCGGATTTGAAGCAATACAATGTAGGTGTCACCTTCGGGGGCAATGACGAAACCATCATGCAGACCCTTCTGGCCACCGCGGACCTGACCCTGCAGGATGTGACGGTCACGGGGGTGCGGTTTGATTTTACCCCGTTTCTGAAAAAACGGGTGGATCTGTGGCCCGTATACCGCAATTCCCAGGGCGTGATTCTGGCGGATCAGCTGGCCCGGGAAGGCGAATCCGTCCGGTTTCTCAACCCGGCGGAGTTCGGGGTGGATTTTGTGGCCAACTCCGTTGTGACCTCCGGCGCGATGGCGGCGGATCATCCGGATCGGGTGGAACGGTTTTTGTCCGCTCTGCTCACCGCCTGGGAAGCGGCCATGGACCCGGCCAATCAGGCACCGGTGCTGGCAGCGGTGAAAAAATACGACACCGGCACCCAGGGGCAGGTGCAGGCGGCCCAGCTGGATGTCACCCGGACCCTGGTCAAACCCGAACCGGACATTCCGGTGGGCCGCATACAGACCGCGGCCTGGGCCCAGACCGAGACCATCATGCTGGACCAGGGGCTGATCAAAACGCCGGTCCATGTCATTTCCCGGCTCAGGGACCTGTCGTCGTTTCAATAACGGTGCCGGTTCAAACCCGCAGGGTCTGTCCGGTCATATGGGGTATTTCGGTTCACCGGCAATGATCCGGAGACCTTCCAGGGTCAGGGACTGATCCACGGTTTCAATGGTGGTGGACAGGCCGGCAATCAGCGGGGCCAGACCGCCCGTGGCGATGATTGTCAGGGGATGGGGCAGTTCCTGCCTCATCCGTTCCACCATGCCGTCCACCATGGCGGCATTGCCGTGAATGATGCCGGACTGCATGCTGCCGATGGTGTCCGTGCCGATCACCCGGGGCGGAGGCTCGAAAATTTCCACTCTGGGCAGGCGGGACGCTTTCCGGAACAGGGCTTCCGAAGAGATCATCACCCCGGGACAGATGGCGCCGCCCAGGTATTCCCCGGCCGGCGTAATGACGTCAAAGGTGGTGGCCGTGCCGAAATCGATGATGATCAGTCCGGTTTGGTATTTGTCATAGGCGGCCACGGCATTGACGATGCGGTCGGCCCCCACCTCGTTGGGGTTGCTGTACAGGATGGGCATCCGTTTTTTCACACAGGACGGCTGGATCCACACAGGTGTCAGGTCCAGGTACCGCCGGCAGAATCCGTCCAGGATTCCCACGGACGACGGCACCACCGAGGAGATGACCACCCGGGTGATGGCGGTCAGGGGCAGTCCCCTGTCGGCAAACAGGGCCCCGGCCAGGATGTTGAATTCATCGGCCGTGTTGTCCCGGACGGTTCGGATCCGCCAGCTTTCCTTGAGCCGGTCCCGGTCATAGACACCGATCACGGTATTGGTATTGCCCACATCGATCACCAGCAGCATGGGGTCTCCTTCTTCAGTTTCATTTTTCAATGGTCACGGTAAAGACCCGGGGATCCGACCGGGTCATGGTCAGGCCCACGGGGATGTTGATGTACGTATGCCGGGCATAGATGCCGGGTTCGATTCCTTCCAGGTCCAGAAAAGCGAAAATTCGGTCCAGGGTGTCCTTGTTGTGGATGATACTGTAAGGACCCTTGACCGAGATGGTCATGACGTCCGGTTCGATCCGGGCGGAGAAGGGACAGTTTCTGATCTGGATGGACAGGTTTTCAATGGATTTTTCCACCTGTTTTTCCTGGATCTCCACAGATACCACAATGATCGGGGTCTTGGTGGATATCTGTTGAGAGGCCACAAGATCCAGGGGGACTTCTTTTTTGAATGATTCTCTGGCAGAGGTCAAATCAACGGGCCGGGTTTTCAGCACCTGAATCTCATCGATCACGGATTCTGCCCCGGTAAGAATCACTGTCGGGGGGTCCGGGGAAGGTGCCAGCGCGATCCGCCCTTCGGGAGGGTCCCCGGAATACGGCACCTCGATTTTACATTCCCGGGAAATCTCTTTTTCCAGGCGCACGCCCAGATAGGAAGGGGAAATATCCAGAATTTTGATGGCCGGGTTCATGGGAATCCGCCGTTTGTCCACGGGCAGCATGTAATACCCCGGGCCGATGGATTCGGATGCGCCGGCGGGATCGATGTCCAGATCCGTGTACAGGTCGGCAGGGTAATGAATCGGTTTTTCACTGATTTTTTCGATCAGCCGGGGATCCCCCTGGATGTGGATTTCGATTTTATCGGTGCGGTACTGGGTGACAATCATCCCTCTGGGCACGTTGGCGAACTCCACGGGCAGAAGCAGATGGGTTTCCAGCGGTTCCGGTGTACAGCCCCAGAAACCAAACAAAAGGATCAACACAAGGCAATGACATTTTTTATGGTTCAGCAGGTCAGGCATTCCGGACGGCATCGAAGATCCGGGTAAAAGCGACGGCCCCTTGGACATCGTGGACCCGTATGATATGGGCACCATGGGCCAGACAGGCCCCGACAGCCGCCAGCGTGCCGGTTTCGATCTGCGCTTGTGAATCTGAATCACTGCCGGTACTGTGCTGATTCAACAGGTTGCGGATGAACGATTTCCGGGAAGGTCCCATGAGCACGGGAAAACCCAGATCGACGATGGTTTCCAGGCATTGGATGAGCAACAGGTTGTGGTGCACGGTTTTGCCGAACCCAATGCCCGGATCCAGAATGATGTGTGCGTTGTCGATTCCTCGGGAAACGGCATACTCTGCCCGGGCCGCCAGATAATCGCGGATCTCCTGCATCAGGTCGTCGTAAACCGGATTGGCCTGCATGGTTTCCGGGGTTCCTTTCATGTGCATGAGGACCACCGGCACCTGATATCGGGCGGCCACATCCGCCATGTCCGGATCCATTTCAAAGGCGGAAATATCGTTGATCATGGCGGCCCCGGCATCCAGGGCCGCCCGGGCCACCCGTGCCTTTACCGTGTCGATGGAAATGGGGATGTTGATTTTTTGAGCCAGGGTGTCTATGACCGGCACCACCCGGTCGATCTCTTCCTGTACAGAAACCGACCGGGAAAAGGGCCGGGTGGATTCTCCGCCGATGTCCAGGATATGTGCCCCCTGTTCGGCCAGGCGGATCCCCCGGGCCACGGCCGCGTCATACTCATTGAACCGGCCCCCGTCTGAAAAAGAATCCGGGGTCACGTTCAAAATCCCCATGATACAGGACCGGGTTCCCAGGTCCAGCTGACATTTTCCAGAGTTGAGTTGAAAACCGGTCATTTCCTATTCCTTGTCAGATGGATTCTCTTCAGGTGGATTCTCTCCGGATGCTTCGGAATCCTTGTCAGATCGGTCCTCGGACCGGGGGTCTTCCGTTTTGTTCGCTTCAGATGTCGGGTCATCGGTCCGGCGGTCGTTTACAGAATCCTGCCTGGGTGGGGCGCTCTCGTTCCGCCGGCCGTGAAAATCATATGCCGGCCGCATTTCCGAGATCAGGTCGTCGAGTTCCGCACCCATCACGGTTTCTTTTTCAATGAGCAGCTCCGTCAGCCGGTGGAGAATATCGATGTTCTCCTCCAGGATCTGTTTGGCTTTCTGGTAGGCATGGTCCACCAGACGCGCGACTTCCGAATCGATCTGCCGGGCCGTGGCTTCGGAATAGCCTTTGGCCTGGGTCATTTCTCTGCCGATGAAGATATTTTCGTCATGGTCTTCATAGGACAGCGGCGCCAGATTGTCGCTCATGCCGAAACTCCGGATCATCCGGTTGGCCAGCTTGGTGGCCTGTTTGATGTCATTGGCGGCCCCGGTGCTGATGCGGTTGAAGATGAGTGCTTCCGCCACCCGGCCCCCGAATGCGATGGACAGTTCATTTTCCAGCTGGTCCTTGTATTTGAAATCTCCTTCTTCGGGCAGAAACCAGGTGACACCGGCGGCCCGTCCCCGGGGGATGATGGTGATTTTGTTGACGGCGTCCGTGTTGGGAAGAAACCGGGCCACCAGGGCATGCCCGCCTTCATGGTAGGCCGTGGTTTTCTTTTCTTCTTCCTTGATCACCTTGGATTTCCGTTCCAGTCCCATGTATACCTTGTCTTTGGCGTCTTCAAAATCTTTCATGGCCAGTTTGTCATGGTCCCGTTTGGCTGCCAGCAGGGCTGCCTCGTTGACCAGGTTTTCCAGATCGGCGCCGGAAAATCCCGGCGTGCCTCTGGCCAGGATCACGGGGTCCACATCCCGGTCCAGGGGTGTTTTTTTCATGTGCACCCGCAGGATGCCTTCCCGGCCCCGGATGTCGGGCATGTCCACCACCACCTGGCGGTCGAAACGGCCCGGCCTCAGCAGGGCCGGATCCAGGACATCGGCCCGGTTGGTGGCCGCCATGAGAATCACCCCTTCATTGGATTCGAATCCATCCATTTCCACCAGCAGCTGGTTCAGGGTCTGTTCCCGCTCATCATGGCCTCCGCCCATACCGGCCCCCCGCTGGCGGCCCACGGCATCGATCTCATCGATGAATATGATACACGGCGCGTTTTTCTTGCCCTGGGCGAACAGGTCCCGGACCCGGGACGCACCCACACCCACAAACATTTCCACAAAATCGGAACCCGAAATGGTGAAAAACGGCACCCCGGCCTCACCGGCCACAGCCCGGGACAAAAGGGTCTTACCGGTACCGGGGTTGCCCACCAGCAGCACCCCTTTGGGGATCCGTCCCCCCAGCCGGGTGTATTTATCCGGGGTTTTCAGGAAATCCACCACTTCCGTGAGTTCTTCCTTGGCCTCGTTGATACCTTCCACATTTTCAAACGTGACTTTTTCTTTTTTGTCATCCATGAGCCGGGCCCGGCTTTTGCCGAAGGACATGGCTTTGCCGCCCCCGGCCCCGCCCTGCATCTGGCGCATGAAAAAGATCCACACCCCGATGAGCACGATCATGGGCAGCCAGGACACCACAATGGACATGAGCCAGGAGGATTCCGCCGGGGGTTTGGCCTTGATGTCCACCCCGTTGGACCGCAGCAGCGGGATCAGCTCCGCGTCATCCGGGGCGAAACTTTTGAACCGGGTTCCGCTGGTATCGGTGAAAAACAGTTCCTGGCCCTGAATCACCACGCTCTGGACCCGGTCTTTCTCCACCATGGCCAAAAACTCCGAATACCCGATATCGGACTGTGCAACCTGCTGCTGCTGGTTGAAGATATTGTAGAGCATCACCATCATCAGGACGATCACCAGCCACAGGGAAATGTTCTTGTAAAATTGATTCAATGTTCACCCTCTCTTTTGTCATCTGTAAAACAATACAATAAAACTTTAGTATATATAAACATAATTTGTGAATATACAAGAAAAAGTTTCTGGTTTTGCAGTGGTTATCCTTTCGGGGGGATGCGTGCCGATGGGTTGTGCATCCGGCCCAGCTGCCGCAAAGGCAGGGTTTCTTTTCTGAAGCAGATCCGGTCCCGGGTTTTATAGACCCGGATCCGGTCCGGCAGATCCAGGTGTTTGCCCGGTGCCGCTCCGGCTGCCAGGTCCCGGATGGCCGTGATGTGATCATGGGTGATCCGGCGCAGATTGGTTTTGACATGATGGATGGCATGTCGAAGCACCCGGGGAATCAGGGCCGGATGAAGCGTGTCCAGACGCGGAATGGACAGAAACACCGCATCCGGGTCCTTTTTTTTCACACAAAAGTCAAAGGCTCGGCAGGTCTGGTCTTCCAGAAAACAGGCTTCATTTCCCAGGATGTGGCTGAGCCGGTGGAGGCCCTGCCGGATACCGGGATTATAGTCTTTTTCCAGCAGCGGAATCAGGTGGTTCCGGACCCGGTTTCGTAAAAACACGGGGTCCTGGTTGGAATCATCCGTGATATATGCCTGGTTCAGCGCATCCAGAAAATCGATGATCTCCTGCCGGGACCGGTCGATCAGCGGGCGGATGATCCAGGAATCTCTTTTTGCCGGAATGCCGGCCAGCCCCTTTGAACCGCTGCCCCGCAGCAAAGCCATGAGTACCTGTTCCGCATTGTCGTCCCGGGTATGGCCCGTGGCGATGCAGGTATATCCGTGATCCGCGGCAATCCGGAAGAAAAAATCATATCTGGCGTTTCGCCCGGTTTCTTCCAGAGACCCCTGTTTTTCATCGGCCAGGCGCTTGACATCCTGGATTTCACTGAAACAGGGCAGGCCGTGATCCTCGGCAAACTGCCGCACAAACGCGTGGTCCCGATCGGCATCCAGGCCCCGCAGCCCGTGGTGGAGATGGGCCAGACCGATCCGGATCTCCAGTTCCGGGGCCAGCCGCAGCAGTGCCCGGACCAGGGCCATGGAGTCCGGACCGCCGGAAACGGCCACAAGCACGGTATCTTTGGGCTGCACCATCTCATGGGCCGCAAGGGTTTGGGCCACCTTCTCGCAGAAGCGGTTCCGTATGGAAAAGGATCGGGGCATGAATAAACGAATCCGCCTTTCAGCAGACAAACAGGGGAAAATCCGTGTCCGGAATCATCCCGGTTTTCCGGGCATAGGCAAAAAATGCGGTCACGGCCTGTTCCCCGGTTTCTCCCAGGTCTTTTGAATAATCATTGACATACAGGTCAATGTGCTGTCGGATCACGGTGTCATCCAATTCCTGGGCATGCTGACGGATATAATCCGCTCCCAGGTCCGGGTGGGCAAACGCATGGTCAATGCTTTTTCGGATCAGGGCCTGGATGCGGCAGGCGGTGTCCGGATCCATATCCCGGCGCACGGCCATGCACCCTAAAGGGATGGGCAGCTCCGTCTTGTCTTCCCACCACTGCCCCAGGTCCGCGACTCGCTCCAGTCCCAAAGACGGATACACGAACCGGCCTTCATGGATGATCAGGCCGAAATCAGCGGTTTCATCCACCACCGCGGGCATGATTTTCTCAAACGACATGGGCGTGAGCGTGAAATCGACTTCCGGAAACCGGTCTGCCATGAAAAACCGGAACAGGTGATACGCCGTGGTTCCCATGCCCGGAACCGCCACGGTCGGTGTTTTGCCGGCCGCATCCGCCAGGGACCGGCCGGGCCGGGACACCACCAGGGGACCGCAGCCGCTGCCCAGGGCCGCGCCGCTCCGCAGCAGGGCATACCGGTCCAGTAGATTTCCCAGCGCCGCGAACGACAGCTTGGTGATATCATGGGTCAGCTGAACGGCGGCCTGGTTCAACGCTTCCACATCATCGATGCAGATGTCGAATTCCCGTCCTTCCAGGTCGATCAGGCGCCGGGCAATGGCCTTGAAGATAAACGTGTCATTGGGGCAGCTGGAATAAGCCAGCCGGTAACGGGTGTGTTCACGCATCATCGGTTCCTTTAAAAGTGAAGCAGGCTGGGAGCGGGCTGGTCATATTCCAGACCCTGCTCGATCAGGGCCAGCAGCCGGGGTTTTTCCTCGGGAAACCGATACCCCTCGTAATCATGGGAAAGCAGGAGGCCCCCGCCGGGCCGCTGCCAGTGGTTCATGGCATGATCAAAACACACCTTGCCTGTGACCTCCAGCGCCTGGATCATCACCTGGAGTTCTTCGAGTTGTTCCCTGGCGGACAGCATCGTGACCGTGCCGTCCTTGACCATCTGGTGAAGCGGGGTACGGGGAATGGCCCGGAAGGGCCGGGACCGGATATAGTGGGGATCGACCGCATTGAGGACCCGGGCCGTGCCCCTGGCATGATCCAGGGATTTTTCCTTTCCGCCCAGGCCGGGCATCCAGTATTCAGATACCTGGAATCCGGCGGCCACGGCTTTTTGGCCCCCCTTGATCTGTCCGTCCGATGTCACCCCTTTTTTGATGAATTTCAGCAGCTCGTCATCCCCGGTTTCCAGGCCCAGGTGGAGCCGGTCCAGGCCGGCCCTGCGGATGGCTTCCAGGTCCTGTGCCGGTTTCTGGGCCGCGGTTCTGGCCCGGGCATAGGTGGTGATCCGCTGGATGTGGGGAAACGTGGTTTTCAGATGGGTCAATGCCGCCACCAGGTCCGGGGTTTTCATGATCAGGCTGTTGGCATCCTGGATAAACGCGGTCTTTGCCCCGGCCATGAGCCAGTGCACCAGCATGGCAAATCCCGGATGATGTTCCAGGGCCGGTTCTTTGTTCATCAGGGCCAGGACCCCGTCCCGGGTGACCCGGTCCGGCGCCCCCCCCGCGGCTTGGGACAGGTGTTTCATTTCCCGGGTCAGCGCGGCCATGGCATCGATGTCCGCCAGGATCTCTTCAACGGGCCTCAGGGAAAATTTTTCAGACTTGTACATGCTGCAGAAGGTACAGTGGTTCCACGGGCAGTTCCGGGTGAACCGCACCAGCAAAGAGGCACTGCCCCCTTCGCTGGGGGGGCGGTACATGCCGGTCTCGAACCGGTATTTATCAACGGTCATGATGTCTCCATTTCTTTTTTTCGTTCGATACAATTCAAAAATAATGCATTTCTGACGTCAAGACAAGGGGCGACTTTCCGTTTGGGAGGATCGGCCCGAGAAGCGGGATATGTCAGGTATTGAAAAAACAGATGATACTGTGATATGGAGGATGTCGATTCCAGGGCGCTGCTGCCCTGTCCCGAATAATTAGGAGGCCTTGATTTATGCAATCTTTGACTGAAGAATATATCCGCAGGGAAGTGGCGGATTCCCAGTTGATTTTTCACCGGGGGAAAAACCTGTACCAGCATGGGTCCTATTTTCTCTCCGAATCCGATGAAGAGACCCGTTGTTTTGTTTTTGAAATGGATGGCAGTTATGGGGATTATGTGACCCGCATTCAATTGATTCCCAAAGGGCTGGACATTGTCTGCGACTGCCCCTATCCCGGTACCGGGTGCAAGCATGTGGTGGCGGCGGCCCTGAATGTCCGGGACCTGCTGCAAAAAAATGAGCGGCCGGCGGCTGGGGCTCCGAAAACAGACACGCCCTACCTGTCCAGAGATGAGATTCGGGAGCAGGCCCTGGCAGACCGGTGGAAACGGGCCAGGTCGGAAGCGTTCACCCTGGTCCCCGGGGACATGCTCAAGGGGGATCATCTGGTGGAAAATCAGCGGCACCGCCAGTATCAGGTTTGTTTTCACGACCCCGCAAAAGGGATCGGTCACTGCACCTGCCCGGATTATCTGACCAGCGGGCTGGGGACCTGCAAACATCTGCTGTTTGCAAAGGACCGGTTGAAGAAAACAAAAGGGTTTGACCAAAAACTGAAAAAGGAACGGTTTGCGTTTACCGATATTTTCTGGAATTCCCGTGACAACGGACCGGCGTTTTTTTCCGAGCGGCTGTCCACCAATCATGCCGATCTGGTGCCGATCCTGTCCCGGTACTTTGACCTTGACACGGGGTCATACAGGGATTCGGATCTTTCTCTGGTCCTGTCTTTCATGGATCAGGTGGCCGGCGACAAACGGGTCCGCATCAGAGAAAATCTGCTCAGGCGGGTGGAGGACCATGTCCAGAAACAGGAGGCAAACAAACGGTCCGCCCGGGATCTGCCGGCCCTGCCGCTGAAAATGGATCTGTATCCGTTCCAGAAGGAAGGGGTCCGGTTCGGGCTGTACAAGACCGGGGTGCTCATCGGCGATGAAATGGGGCTGGGCAAGACCCTCCAGGCCATCGGCCTGTGTGCGCTCAAAAAAGAGATCTTCGGGTTTTCAAAGGTACTGGTGGTCACTCTGGCATCCTTGAAAGAGCAGTGGAAGCGGGAAATTGAAAAATTTTCCCATGAACAGGCCCGGGTGGTGGAAGGGACCCCTTTCCAGAGAGAAGCCCTGTACCGCCAGGACCCAAGCCTGTTCAAGGTCACCAATTACGAGGCCGTCCTGCGGGACGTGACCATTTTGTCGCGGTTCAACCCGGATATCATTGTTCTGGACGAGGCCCAGCGCATCAAGAATTTTTCCACCAAAACCGCGGATGCGGTCAAACAGATTCCCAAAAAGCACGGGATTGTCCTCACCGGCACCCCGCTGGAGAACAAGCTGGAGGATGTGTATTCCATCGTCCAGTTTCTGGATCCTTTTCTGCTCACCCCGCTGTGGGGGTTTGCCGCCGATCATTTTCTGATTCCCAAAACCAAGAGAGCCAGCATTGCCGGGTACCGGAACCTGGAAAAACTCAAGGACCGGCTTCAGGATATTGTGATCCGCCGCAAAAAGGAATCCGTGCTCAAGGACCTGCCGGATGTCGTGGAAAACAATTATTATATCGATCTGGCCGATGAGCAGCAGGAAATGCACGCCGGGTATGCCCGGTCCCTGCTCCCCCTGGTGAACAAGAAATTTCTCACTCCCATGGATCTGCGTAAAATCCAGATGCTGCTGCTGCGCATGCGCCAGGTGTGCGATTCCACCTATCTGATCGACCGGAACAGCCATATTTCTCCCAAGCTCAAGGAACTGGCCGGCATCATCGATGAACTGGTGATCCAGAACCAGCGGAAAATCGTGATTTTCAGCGAATGGACCACCATGACCTATCTGGTGGCCAGACAGCTGTCTGACATGGAGATTCCGTTCATTGAACTGTCCGGAAAAGTGGCCGTGAAAAAACGCCAGGCCCTGATCGACGAATTCACTCACAACCCGGACTGCCGGGTATTTCTGTCCACGGATGCCGGGGGCACCGGTCTGAACCTTCAGGCAGCCGACTGCGTCATCAATTTCGAGCTGCCGTGGAACCCGGCGAAAATGAACCAGCGCATCGGCCGGGTCAGCCGTATCGGTCAGCAGAGCGGATGTGTGAATGTGATCAACCTGGTGGCCAAGCACAGCATCGAAGAAAGAATCCTCACCGGCATCCAGATCAAGACCGACCTGTTCAAAGGGGTGTTTGATGACGGACCGGATGCCGTGGAGTTTTCCAGAGAAAAACGAAACGAACTGCTGAACCGGCTTCGGGAGATGATGGGGGAAGAGGCATCGGAGCTTCCCGGAACCCTTTCGGAACCGGAAGAAATTCCTGAAGATACCCCCCATTTCCTGAATCCCGGTGTGTTGAACCCGGAACGGGATGACGAGGTGTCTGATGAATCGGATGATCCGTTACCGGGTCTGGCGTTGGATGAATCGGATGAAGCGGATGAAGCGCCGGCGCAGGATCGGGCTTATGCCGGGGACCGTGTGGCAGCGGCATCTTCCCGGCCGGCGGCCGACCCGGAAAATTTTATGGACGGCCAGTCCCCGGAGCGTATCGAAACCGTTTTGAATTCCGGTATGGCCTTTATTTCAGGGCTCATGGAGATGGCCACGGGTCAGAAAGTCGATGCCGCAGACACAGGGGAAAAAAGAGTGAACATCAACCGGGAAACCGGCGAGGTCACCTTGTCTTTCAAACTGCCGGGATGGGGTTAAAACGGCTCCGTGCTCAGCTTGAGGAACACCCCGGGGTTGTTGTGGACAAACGCTTGAATGGCAAGGGATTCAAACCGGTACAACACGGCATCCGGCCGGGCAGCAAAGGTATAGTCTGACAGGGCCGGACCGTTGAGAACAGGGCGGATGCCGAACAGGCGGCCACCGGCAAGTTCCGAAACCCGGCGGCCTCTGCGCATGGCCTTCACCCGGCCGGTATGGATAAAATAACAGGCCCCCGGCGGTTCATCTTCACGGATCAGCACCGAGTTGTGATGTCGCGGCAGCGCAACCGGTTCCACAATCTGGAACAGCTGAAGCTTCTGGGAGGGGGTCAGGTCATGGAACACCGGGTGGGTATCCAGGATGTTCCGCATGTCCCGGTCCTGAAAAATGGATAAATGGCGCAGTGCTTTTTCAAGCCCGGTATGGCAGATAAAGGTCCGCATGTCCTGCCGGTCGATGCCGGCCAGCGTCACCTGGCTTCTGGCTACGGCATCCGCGGTTCGGGGCTGATCGGAAAACAGGCATTTTTCACCGAAAAAATCACTCCGGCTGAAAGTGGTCAGCCGGGTGCCGTCCTCCATGATATCCATCTGACCGCGGATGATCAGAAAAAACCGGTCTCCGGTGTCGCCTTTCCGGAAC
>JAABUD010000280.1 GCA_011389555.1 Desulfotignum sp.
GGTACCCCGAAAATTGAACCGCAGGGTGGTAAATCCCTGCTGAGCAAACGCAGACACTGCTTGGGCCACCACCGGGTTACCCATATTTCCCCCATACAGTGGATGGGGATGGGTGATCACCACCCCGCGATCACCGGTCCCTTTGCCCAGCAGGGCCTGGAGACGGATGGTCTGGTTTTTGATGATCACCTCAGTTTCCATGAAAAAAATTCCTGTGGGTTTATTTTTTGGCGTTTTTCAAGGATGCCCGGATAAACGCCTTGAACAGGGGATGGGGATCCATGGGCCTGGACTTGAACTCCGGATGAAACTGGCATCCCAGGTACCAGGGATGGTCAGCCAGTTCGACAATTTCCACCAGTTCATGGTCCGGGGAGGCGCCGGAAAGGATCAACCCGGCTTTTTCCAGGCGTTCCCTGTAGGCGTTGTTGAATTCATACCGGTGACGATGGCGCTCTGAAATATTTTCCTGCTTGTAGGCATGGAAGGCAAAAGTATCGGGCCTCAAGCGGCAGGGATACGCACCCAGCCGCATGGTGCCGCCCTTGTCCGATGTTTCATCCCGCTTTTCCACCTGGCCGGTCTGCTCGTCAAACCATTCTTTCATCAGATAAATGACCGGAAAAGGGGTATCCGGATCAAACTCCTCGCCATTGGCATCCTCCATGCCGGCCAAATGCCGGGCCACCTCGATCACGGCCATGTGCATGCCCAGACAGATACCGAAGTAAGGCACTTTGTTTTCCCGGGCATACCGGGCTGCCAGGATCTTGCCTTCGATCCCCCTGGAACCGAACCCGCCGGGCACCAGGATGCCGTCACAGCCGGACAGGACCTCAGCCACATTTTTTTCCGTCAATGTGGTGGAATCCACGAACTGGAGATCGACCCGGGCCTCGTTGGAAATCCCGCCATGGGTCAAAGCCTCGTTCAGGCTTTTGTAGCTTTCGGTGAGGTCCACATATTTGCCCACAATGGCAATATTGACACTGAACCGGGGATGTTTGAGTTTTTCCACCATCTCCCGCCATTCATCCAGGCGCGGACTTCTGGCCCAGATGTTGAGCTTTTTCAGAATCTTGGTACCCAGGCCTTCCTTATTGTATACCAGGGGAACTTCATAGATGCAGTCCACATCCTTGGCCGTGAACACGGCATCCGGTTCCACGTTGCAGAACAGCGCGATCTTGTCCTTGATATCCCGGGACAGGTAATGTTCGGTTCTGCACAACAGGATATCGGGCTGGATCCCGATGCTGCGCAGTTCCTTGACACTGTGCTGGGTGGGTTTGGTCTTGACCTCGCAGGCAGTCTTGATATAGGGCACCAGGGTCAGGTGAATGTAAATCACGTTGGCAGGGCCGGCGTCCGCCTTGAACTGCCGGATCGCCTCCAGGAACGGCAACGATTCGATATCACCGATGGTGCCGCCGATCTCCACGATCACCACATCCACATCTGCGTCACCGGACACCAGGCAGATGCTCTGCTTGATCTCATCGGTGATATGGGGGATCACCTGGACCGTGCCCCCGAGGTACTCGCCCCTGCGCTCCTTGGTGATCACCTGGTGGTAGATCTTTCCGGTGGTGAAATTGTTGTTCTTTCCCAGCCGGGCATGGGTGAACCGCTCATAATGCCCTAAATCCAGGTCGGTCTCGGTCCCGTCATCCGTGACATACACCTCTCCGTGCTGAAACGGATTCATGGTACCGGGGTCCACATTGATATAAGGGTCCAGTTTCTGAATGGTGACTGTCAGCCCCCGGCTTTCCAGCAGCATCCCGATGGCGGCGGAGGCCAGTCCTTTTCCTAGAGAGGACAGGACCCCGCCGGTGACAAAAATATATTTGGTGTTTTCAGCCATAATTCTTATCCAAAAAGATGGGTCATGAAACTGGCACCGGCTCCCAGTCTTTCCTCGATCCGGATCAGTTGGTTGTATTTGGCCACCCGGTCGCTTCGGGACATGGACCCGGTCTTGATCTGCCCGGCGTTCACGCCCACGGCCAGATCCGCGATAAAGGTGTCTTCGGTTTCTCCGGACCGGTGGGATATCACGGTGGTATAACCGGAATCCTTGGCCATCTGGATGGTGTCCAGGGTTTCGGTCACCGATCCGATCTGGTTGAGCTTGACCAGAATGGCATTGCCGATGCCGGCTTCGATCCCTTTTTTGAAAATATCCGGATTGGTGACAAAAATATCATCCCCCACGATCTGGATGCGGTCTCCCAGCCGGTCGGTCATCTGTTCCCAGGCATCCCAGTCCCCTTCTGCCAGGCCGTCTTCAATGGAAAACAAGGGAAATTTTTCAATCAGACTTTCATAATAATCGATCAGGTCTCCTGCGGACAGATCCTTGCCTTCGGACAGAAAGTGATACTTCCCGTCTTTGTAGAATTCGGAAGCTGCCGCGTCCAGGCCGATGCCGATATCCTTGCCCGGCCGGTATCCGGCCGACTCGATGGCGGAAATGATGTATTCAATGGCCTGTTCATTGGAACTCAAATCCGGGGCAAACCCGCCTTCATCGCCGACACCGACACTCAACTTGTTTTTCTTGAGAATTTTTTTCAGGTGATGAAAGGTTTCCGCGCCCATGCGCACCGCCTCCACAAAAGATGGCGCCCCGCAGGGCAGGATCATGAACTCCTGGATATCCAGGTTGTTGGCGGCATGGGCACCGCCGTTGATGATGTTCATCATGGGCACGGGCATGATCCGGGCGTTGATCCCCCCCAGATGCTGGTACAGCGGCAGATCACAGGCCTGGGCAGCGGCCCTGGCCGAGGCCATGGAAACCCCTAGAATGGCATTGGCCCCCAGACGGGATTTGTTTTCCGTGCCGTCGATGTCCATCATGGTCCGGTCCAGACCGGCCTGGTCCATGGCATCGTACCCGATGATTTCCGGCGCGATCACCTCATTGACATTGGCCACGGCATTGAGCACGCCTTTGCCCAGGAACCGGTTGTCCATCTTGTCTCTCAGCTCCAGTGCCTCCCGGGTGCCGGTGGAGGCCCCGGACGGCACTGCGGCCCTGCCCCTGGCACCACAGGCCAGCACCACATCCACTTCCACGGTGGGATTGCCCCTGGAGTCGATGATTTCCCTTGCCCTGACTTCGATTAATTCCGTCATGTTTCCCCCTACCCGAACCGGTATGTTAACCTGCATTTATATTTGATTAGCATGTGACGTTTCACCGCTCTTACATACCAATTCCCGATTTGCCATTCAAGCATTAATCGAATTACCGAAGAGATTTATAACTGAACATGACATTGGCTGTGCTTTTTTTACCGGAGAATGGTAACTGTAACCCGCCTGTTCCTCTCTTCATCGGTTTCATCCGGTGTGGACACTTGAAGACCATGTTCACCATATCCGCGGATTTCAAGAAAATTGGGGCCTGTGTCTTCGGTGGCAATAATCTCCGCTATCCGATTGGCTCTTTTCCGGGATAAATCCATGTTTTTTTCCACAGTGCCTACTGTATCTGTATACCCTGCCACCCGGATCCTGGCAGGCGGTAACCGCCGAAGCAGGCGGATAATCTTTTTCAGTATATGTTCTGAATCCGGAACCAGTTTTACAGAATTTTGCTGAAAATATAGCGTAAACTGTTCGAAAATCGGAGCAGGCGGTGCCGGAGGCTTTTCCCTGGGTCGTTTCAGCTCAGCCTTGAACAATCCCCCATATTCTTTGTTGATCTCTTCAGGATCCGCCATTTGAACTTCCATTTTTCCGGACTGACTGACCGCATAGGGCTTGTCAAGGGTAACGGACTGGTCGCCCATGCTCAGGGAAATGGCACCCACTTCTTCGTTATCCTGGGGCAAAAGGACAACCTTGGTCTGCTTCTGCCCGCAGGAAGCGGCAATGAGGAGGATCAGGGGCAAAAACAGATATCGAATGGCAAATTTGTCTATCATTTTAAATCAACTATAAACCGGGTACCCCGAATACCAACCACCGCAGTGGGTGTTGCCAGATGGACTGATTGGGGTGAAAGCTTGCCGATCTTTCCGGAATTGTAAATCATTGATCCCTTTTGCATATAAAATTGAAAAAAATACGCTTGATCCTGTGGTTCAAAAATATAGGTATCGATCTTGAATTCAGATTCAGGACCCATGGTGATAACGGTGTCATCGCTGAAAAGCAGGCCGGCAAACCCTTCGGGTCCGGTGATGACAACATCCTTGTTCATGAGTCGAAACCCTTTCCAGGCAGGGTAAAGGGCGCTTTCCCGGAGAATATCCACCTTGCCTGAAATACTTTGGATCATACCTGCAAACCGAGCCTGGCCGACTCCCGGAAATAGAAGGAAAAAGATTATTGTGAAAAGCCATACGCGTTTCAATCATCGATCCTTTCGTTTGCAGGTACCACGGAGAAACAGCGTTTGATTATAATCAAGCCGAAACCGGGTGTCAACAAGAGACAATTTTTCTTGTTGACCCGGATTGTATTCTTCGTTCAATCCATGGCTTGACAAACCCTTGCACCTCTTATAAGTAGAAAGGTTGATTTTACAGGCAAGACATGTTCGATTGACATGTGTAACAAACAGATAAAAAAGGAGCTTTCATGAACATTTTATTTTTCGGACCCAACGGCAGCGGTAAAGGCACCCAGGGTGCCATTCTCAAGGAAAAATTCAACATTGCCCATATTGAATCCGGCGGTATTTTCCGGGAAAACATCAAAGGCGGCACCGAGCTGGGCAAACAGGCGAAAGCCTACATCGACCGGGGCGATCTGGTGCCCGATGACATCACCATCCCCATGGTGCTGGACCGGCTGCAAAAAGAGGACTGCAAGGGGGGCTGGCTGCTGGACGGGTTTCCCAGAAACAAGGTCCAGGCGGAAAAACTGCATGCCTCCCTGGAAGAAGCCGGCATGAAACTCAATTATGTCATTGAAATGATCCTGGACCGGCAGGTGGCCAAAAACCGGATCATGGGCCGGCGCCTGTGTGAAAATGACAACAACCATCCCAACAACATTTTCATCGATGCCATCAAACCGGACGGAGACAAATGCCGGGTGTGCGGCGGTGCGTTGAGCGCCCGGGATGACGACCAGGACGAGACCGCCATTGACAAACGGCATTCCATCTACTACGACACCGACACCGGCACCCTGGCGGCGGCGTATTACTTCAAAAACCTGGCGGCCGAGGATGACACTGTCAAGTATGTCACGCTGACCGGTGAAGCCCCGCTCAAAGATGTCACCGACGAGCTGCTGTCCAAACTGTAATCCAAGTTTTACTTGCATTCATTATTTCGTTTTGATATAAAGTCGGGTTATGAATATTTTGCGTATTTAAATCCACCATGAAAGGGGCGATGTTTTTTGAAAGAAATTACTGTCACAGTGATTGACAACGATGTTGAAAAAGCGTTGAGAATTTTGAAGAAAAAAATCCAGAATGATGGATTGTTCAAACGGCTCAAAGTGAAGAAACATTTTGAAAAACCCTGTCAATTCAGAAGACGCAAGATGCGCGAAGCCATGCGCAGACAACGGATCGCGGCTTCCAAATCCCGCAGAAAACGCAAATAAACCATCTAGACCTGTCCCGGCAGACCGTTTTGATCCAAGGAATGCCGGGATTTTTATGTGCTGACCATGGCAGACACCTACCAGAATTGCCTTGAAAAAATGTATCGGCTGGGCCGGTTCGGTATCAAACTGGAACTGGAGACCATCCGGAATATCCTGGCGCGCCTGGGCCATCCGGACACCCAATACCCCTGTGTGCATGTGGCCGGCACCAACGGCAAAGGGTCCACGGCCACCTATATGGCATCCATATTACAGGCGGCCGGTTTCAAAACAGGCATTTACACCTCCCCCCACCTGGTCAAATTCAATGAACGGATCTGCATCGATGGTCACATGATTTCGGATGCGGACGTGGTTGCCGCTTATGAAGCCGTGAATGCAGCGGATATCGGTGACCGAAACGCCACATTCTTTGAAATCGCCACCGCCATGGCCTTTTACCATTTTGCCCGACAACAGGTGGACTGGGCCGTGATCGAAACCGGTATGGGAGGGCGGTTCGATGCCACAAATATTGTCCAGCCCACCGTCAGCGTGATCACCAATCTGTCCATTGAACACACCCAGTATCTGGGCACGACCATTCAGGCCCTGGCAACGGAAAAAGGCGGGATCATCAAAGCCTTCACTCCGGTGGTCACCAGTGTCAACCAGCCGTCGGGAATCCGCACCCTCAAGCAGATCGCCAAAGAAAAACAGGCGCCGATGTATCAGTACAAACAGGATTTTTTTGTCCGCAAAACCCCGAGCAAACCCACGGTCACCTACCGGGGACTGAACGTGCGCATCCCGACCATCACACCACCGCTGCCCGGAGACCATCAAAAAGAAAATCTGGGCATGGCCCTGGCCGCCTGTGAGTTGATTTTCGATCGCCGCAAAGCCAACGACCCCCGGTATCAACTGACGTCCGAACTTGTCCGACAGGGACTGGCCGGCACCCGATGGCCCGGACGGCTGGAAGTGATTCAGCAGGACCCGCTGGTCATCCTGGATGGGGCACACAATTTACAAGCGGCCCGGGTTCTGGGCCGATATCTGTCCACCACCCTGGCCGGCAGAAAACTGACGATGGTCATCGGCATTCTGGATGACAAACCCCATGAAGCCATGCTCCGGCATCTGCTTTCCGTGGCCCACCGGGTGATCATCACCCGGGCAAAAATCGATCGAAGCCTGCCGACGGCGGTGCTGACCGCTGCGGCAAAAAAAATTTTCACCGGACAAATCCAGGTGATCGAAACGGTTTCAGAAGCGGTATCATCTGCAATTTCAAGCACTTCCAAACAAGATGCCGTGTGTATTGCCGGGTCTTTATACGTTGCCGGAGAGGCCAAGGAAAAATTTGATCTGGATTTTTTTTGACAATCTGTTATATTCACGGATGTTTTTTCCAGGCGCCCGTAGTCCAGTGGATAAGACGTCAGCCTCCGAAGCTGAAAATCGCTGGTTCGAGTCCAGCCGGGCGCACCAACCCCTTTCCTGATGAAATCACCGCTTACCATAGCCTTACTGTCGTACCGGAGCAACCCCCACTGTGGCGGCCAGGGCGTGTATATCCGACACCTGAGCCGGGCGTTGTCCGATTTAGGGCACCAGGTGGAGGTCATTGCCGGCCCGCCGGATCCCCAGCTCAACGGCCACACCGGCCTGACCATGCTCCGGACCCTGGACCTGTACAATCCAAACGATCTGTTCCGCACCCCCAGCATTGCCGAACTCTCCGACTGGATCAACCTGATGGAATGGCTGGATGTGTGCACCATGGGATATCCGGAACCCTGGACTTTCGGCAAGCGGGTGGTCCGTCACCTCAAAGGCAGAGAATCCCGGTATGACATCATTCATGACAACCAGAGCCTGTCCTATGGCCTGCTGTCTTTGATGAAACAAGTACCGGTCACCGCCACCATCCACCACCCCATGACCGTGGACCGCCGGCTGGCGGTCAAGGCCACCCGGTCTTTTTACAAAAAAATCAAGGCATTGAGATGGTATTCTTTCATTCACATGCAAAAGAATGTGGCCCGGAAACTGCCAAAGATCCTGACTGTCTCCACGGTATCCAAACAGGATATTGCAAAGGAATTCGCCATTCCCGAATCCCGGTTTTCCATCATTCCCAACGGCATCGATACCACCAGTTTTCATCCCCTGGAAACCGTGAAAAAAATCGACAACCGGATCATTGTCACCAATTCCGCGGACACCCCGCTCAAAGGACTGTACCACCTGCTTCATGCCGTGAAACACATCGTAAAAAAAAGACGGATCTCCCTGGTGGTTATCGGATCTCCCAAAAAAAACGGCGGGGTTGAGCGGCTGATCCGGCAGCTGGACCTGGAACCCTATATTGAATTTACCGGGCGTATCAGTCAAACCCGGTTCTGCCTGGAATATGCCAGAGCCACCCTTGCCGTGGTGCCCTCGCTGTATGAAGGGTTCGGGCTGCCGGTGGGAGAGGCCATGGCCTGCCGGATCCCGGTGATCTGCACCACGGGCGGGGCATTGCCGGAAGTGGCCGGTGATGCGGCCGAGCTGGTTCCTCCGGGGGACAGTGCGGCCCTGGAAAAAGCCATTTTACAGCTGCTCGATGACCCTGCCCGGCAGGAACTCCTGGCCCAGAAAGGGTATGACCGGGTGATGACCCATTTCACATGGGAGGCCACGGCCCAAAAAACCGTCCAGGCGTACAGGGACATTATCCATGATTACCATTGATTTCACCCGGCTCGATATCCGGCCCGGAGACCGGATCCTGGATATGGGATGCGGAGAAGGCCGGCATATGGTCGAAGCCTGCCGGACACCCCACACCGTGTGTATCGGAGCGGATTATGGATATGACAACCTGAAGACCACCCGGGAAAAACTGGCATTTCACCAGGCATTGAATGATCTGTCCTGCACCCGGTTCGATCTGTCGTGCATGGATGTCACCTGCCTGCCGTTCAAACCTGCCTGTATGGATGGGGTGATCTGCTCTGAAGTACTGGAACATATCCCGGAGGATGATGCCGCGATATCGGAACTGGTAAGGATTCTCAAACCCGGCCGGATCCTGGCGGTCAGTGTGCCCCGGTTCTATCCGGAAAAAATCTGCTGGTCTCTGTCCGATGACTATACTGCCGCGGATATGGGTCATGTGAGAATCTACCGCAAAAAAGAGCTGGTGAAAAAAATCACGGACCACCCCATGACATTTCTGGGGTCTCATTTTGCCCACAGCATCCACACCCCTTACTGGTGGCTCAAATGCCTGGTGGGTGTGAATCGCACCGATGCGTTCTGGGTGAACCGGTATCACCGTCTGCTGGTGTGGGATATGATGAAAAAACCGATGCTGACCCGGATTCTGGACCGGTGGCTCAATCCCGTGCTGGGAAAAAGCCGGGTGCTGTATTTCAAGAAATCATAACCCCCCAGAAGGCGACCCCATCCGGCAAGCCTTCCTGCCCCCGCAGCATCCCCTGCCCCGCATCCCCTTCTGCCCTGCGTCCCGCATCATCCCCTGCCCTGCATCATTTTCCGTCTCGCATCATCACCCGATCAGATAGGTGCCCGTCCCGGTGGCAATACACTGTTTTCGGTCGTTGACAAGGTCCATTCTGGACACCACGATGCGGGAACCGGCCCGGAGAATCCGGCTGGTACACACAAAAGAAGTCCCTTTTCCCGGTCGCAGATAATCCACCCGCATGTCAATGGTGGCGGATGCTGTCAATCGTTTGTAAAGACGGTCCTGCGAATCGGATTCATGGTATTTGACACAGGTGATGAGTGCACTCAACCCCCCGGTCAGATCGATCACCGCGGCCGTGACCCCGCCATGGAGAATACCGGCAGCGGAATTGCCGATCAGGTCCGGCTTCATGGGAAATCGGACCCGGGCTTCCCCGGTATCATACTCCAGCAGATCGATGTCTATCCCCAGCACCTTGTTGAACGGCAGAAAATCCAGGTAATAGGACCGGATCTGTTCCAGAACGGCTTGTGTCATGATATTTCCTTATCTCGCGGGTTTCTGCTGCAACACCCCCAGGGTGTTTGTCATGGGCAGTTCGATATAATCGCCGGTCTGCAGGGCAATGTCATAGACCTGCCTGGGGGCCTGCCCGCCCTGTGCCGGATCCAGGAAAATATCATGAAAAACCAGGAATCCATCGGCCATGACATGGGGGGACCAGGTCAAAAAATCCTGATACACCGCATCAAAGGAGTGCCCCCCGTCAACAAACACCATGGACAAAGGGGTGCGCCACATCTTGCCGGCAACTGCCGAGGTACAGACCATGGGGACCACATACTCCGCAAGACCGGCGGTTTTGATGGTTTTCAACAAAAAAGGCAGCGTATCGATACCGCCCCGGGCAGTGTCATACAGATCCGGATCAAAATACTCTTCTCCGGGCTGCTGTTCTTCGGATCCGGTATGGTGGTCAATGGAAAACAGCGTGGTGTTGTGTTGTCTGCAGGCCCATCCGATGATTGCCGCGGAAAGACCGCAATAGGAGCCGATCTCCAGAACGGGACCCCTGGGCGCGGCAGCCAGGGCCAGGTCATGGAGCCGCACCGCTTCCTCATCCGCCATAAATCCTTTGACTGCGTGCAGAAAGTCAAAATCCATCTTCGTCATAATTTTTCACCAGGATCTCTCTGGGTTTGGTGCCGATCTGGGGGCCGATAATGCCTTCATGTTCCATCATTTCTATGAGCCGGGCCGCCCGGTTATACCCGATGCGCAGCCGTCTCTGCACATAGGAAATGGAGGCCTGGCCGGACTGGGTGACCACGGCCACGGCCTCGTCATATTTTTCATCATAATCGGATTCATCAAATTCCCGGATCTCTTCTTCATCGTCCCCTTTGGTGACATTTTCATCATATTCCGGGGTGCGCTGTTCTTTGAGAAAACCGGTGATTCTGGCAATTTCCGTTTCAGAGATATAGGCTCCCTGAATCCGCATGAGTTTTCCGGTCCCGGGCGGGCAGAACAGCATGTCTCCGTTCCCTAAAAGGCTTTCGGCCCCGCCCTGGTCCATGATGATCCGCCCGTCGATCTTGGAGGAGACCTGGAAAGAGATCCGGGTGGGAAAATTGGCCTTGATGGTGCCGGTGAGCACATCCGCGGACGGCCGCTGGGTGGCGATGATGATATGAATCCCGGCGGCCCGCGCCATCTGGGCCAACCTTGTCAAAGCAAACTCCACATCCTTGGACGCCACCATCATCAGATCCGACAGTTCATCCACAATCACCACGATATAGGGAAGCGGGACCAGGTCCAGCAGATCCGGTTCCGTGTCCGGTTCCGGACCCGTTGCCGGGTTATCGCCCCGGGTCTGGTGATGGTCTCTGATCATGTCATTGTACTGTCCCAGATTGCGCAGCCCGTTTTCCTCCAGCAGTTCATACCGCCGCTCCATCTCTTTCACGGCCCAGAAAAGGGCGTTCGTGGCTTTTTTCATGTCCGTGACCACCGGGGAGATCAAATGGGGGATGTCATTGTACACCGAAAGCTCGATGCGTTTGGGATCGATCATGATGAACTTGACCTCATCCGGGGTCGCCTTGTACAACAAACTGATGATCATGGCGTTGAGGCCCACGCTCTTACCGGTACCGGTGGCACCGGCAATGAGCAGGTGGGGCATCTTGTCCATCTTGGTGATCACCGGCCGCCCCATGAGATCCTTGCCCAGCCCCAGGGTGAGCATGGAATCCGACTGGGTGAAATCTTTGGATGCGACCATTTCCCTCAGGTTCACCATTTCCCGCTCTTCATTGGGGATCTCGATGCCCACCACATCCCGGCCCGGGATGGGGGCCACGATCCGGATGCTCACCGCGCTCAGCGCCAGGGCCAGGTCATCGGAAAGGCCGGTGATTTTAGACAGCTTGATTCCCGGTGCAGGCCGGTATTCAAACGTGGTGATCACAGGGCCTGGCAGAATCTCCACCACCTCGCCCTTGACATTGAAATCATTGAGCTTGGTTTCCAGGATCCGGGCTTTCTGCTGCAATTTATCGGTATCGATTTCCCGGCGGATCTTGACTTTTTCCTCCAGAAAATGGATGGACGGCAGCTTGAACGCTTCCGGCTGCCGGATATCCGCCAGCCGGCTGTCCGAGACATATTCGGTGGTATCGATCTGCGGGGCCACGATGGTCGGGGCAAACACATCATCCAGATCGATGGCCCCGTTGTCATCCGGATCCCCGGCCGCATCCGGCCCCCCGGCCTCTTCAGACCCGGCCAGGGCATTGCGGTGCGACGGGTTTGCTGTTATTTCAAACTGATTGGATTGCGGGTGATTCGGGATCAGCGCGGTTGGCGCGTCAACGGTCATGGAATGGGTTTTTGATTCCATTCGATGGGATTCCCATCGGGATTTCACCTGTTCGATCCCCTGCCCCAGATACCCGGATATTTTTTTCAATTCCCGGATCATGACAGCGGCAAGCATTGTGATTTTTTGAGAAACGATTCTGCCCAGCGTCACCATGGAAAGGCCGGTGGCGAAAATAAACCCGATGACGGCAAAAAACACCAGGATAATCATACACCCGGTCGCATTGGTATAGGTCAGAAGAAACCCGGCCACGGTGCGGCCGATCCACCCGCCGGCCGGCACCAGGGTACCGGAAAACGCATACACATCCCTGAACAGAAAAAAACCGGCCCCGGTACAGATCATCAAAAGAAAGCCGCCGGCCGGGGTCAGCCACATGACCCGGGAGGATTTCTCTTTTATATACCACAGGGTGATCAACGACAGGACCACCGGAATCCAGAACGCCCCCATGCCGAACAAAAAAACAAACAAACCGGCCACATGTGCCCCCACCAGGCCAAACAGATTGTGAATGGTATCAGGGACGATCAAAGGATCGTTGCCGATTGCCGGATCCTGGGCATGAAAGGAAAACAGGCTGACTGCAAAAAAAATGACCCAAAACAGCAGCAGCAGTGAAATCAGTTCTTTTCTCATACTTCAATGATGACGGGCACAATGAGCGGCTTGCGGTTGATGGTATAGGAGAAATATTGTTTCAGCGCCTTTTTGAGACGGGCGCGAATCAGTTCCACCCGGGAATCCATCCCGGCCTCGATTTCTTCCACAATCTCCAGAATGACGCACTGGGCGTCGTCCACCAGGTGGCCGGTGGCGGAATCAAACACAAACCCTTTGGAAATCAGTTCCGGGCCGTACAGCACCACCCCGGTCTCCTCGTCGATAATCATGGTCACCACCACCAGTCCGCCCTCGGACAGCTCCCGCCGTTCCTTGAGAACGCTTCGCCCCACATCACCGATGCCTTTGCCGTCCACCATGATCCGGCCGGTGTGCACCTGGCCGTCGATCCGTCCGCCATCCGGGTCGAACACGATCACCTGCCCGTCTTCCGCCACCAGCACATGCTCTCTGGGAATTCCCATTTTTTCCGCCAGCCGGGCATGGATCACCAGATGCCGGTATTCACCGTGGATGGGAATGAAATAATCGGGCTTGGTCAAGGTCAGCATGAGTTTGAGTTCCTCCTGGTGGGCATGACCGGACGCATGAATTTCTGCGGATTTGGAATAAAACACATCCGCGCCCCGCCGATACAGCTTGTTGATGATACTGGCAATGGCTTTTTCATTGCCGGGAATATGCTTGGAGGACAGGATCACATGATCCCCTTTTTTGATGCGGATATGTTTGTGCACGCCCGATGCCATCCGCACCAGGGCGGACATGGGTTCCCCCTGGCTGCCGGTGGTGATGATCAGCACCTTGTCATCGGGCAGATGTTTGATCTGTTTGATGTCCACAATCGTATCCCGTGGACAGGAAACATGGCCCAGCCTGTCCGCCACGGCAACGATCTGTTCCATGGACCGGCCGTTGAATACCACCTTCCGCCCGTTTTTCACGGCAATATCGATCACCTGCTGGATCCGGAACACATTGGAGGCAAACAATGTCACAATCACCCGGCCTTTTGCCGCATAAATCACTTTTCCCAGATTTTTGGCCACCTCCTGTTCCGACATGGTATACCCTTCCACCTCCACGTTGGTGGAGTCGGAAAGCAATGCCAGAACCCCTTTTTCCCCGTATCGGGCAAAGGATGACAGGTCCGTGTTTTTCAAGGGATCCGTGTTGTGACTGATCCGGAAATCCCCGGTATGGATCACCCTCCCTTCCGGGGTCTGAATGGCCAGGCCCACGCCTTCGATGGTGGAATGGCTCACCCGGATGAATTCGATCTCAAACGGATCCATGGTCAGGATCTCCCCCGGACTGATCAGGTTGAGATCCACACGGGTGTTGAGTTCGAATTCCACCAGTTTGTTTCTGACGATTTCCAGCGTAAACGCGGTGCCATAGACCGGAATCCGGATTTCTTTCAACAGATAAGGCAGCGCCCCGATATGGTCTTCATGGGCATGGGTGATGATGATCCCGTGAATTTTTCGGCGGTTTTCCCGGATATAATCCATGGCCGGGATAACGATATCCACCCCCAGCATGTAGTCTTCCGGAAACATGAGACCGGCATCGATGATGAACATGGCATCGTCATATTCCACCACCATCATGTTCAGGCCGATTTCTCCCAGCCCGCCCAGTGGTATTAATTTAAGCATGTGATTTCCAATATATTTTTAAATGCGGATGCCCAGCTTTTCAAGAATGGCATCGATCTGATCGATCAACCAGTTCTGCTGATCTTTTGTGGCATAGGCCATGCAGTCGCATCGGATCTGTTTTGGGGTCCTGACCAGCAGTTCACAGGCCAGTGAGGTCTGCTCGAGTTTCAAAGCAAACACGTGGGGCGCACACTGTCGGTGATCTGCCTGAACAGGCGCGAGCACTTCTTTTTCCAGGGGCAGCCAGTATATTCCCACAATCCCGGCCACCCGGGTGTATTCATCCAGGTATTCCTTTAACCGGTCATAATCCAAAGGCCGCAATCCGTCTATCACATATTGTTTCATAACCGATTTACATACCACAGATGTATCGGACCTTGCAACGAGTTTATCAGATCCTTCCTTGCAGAAGGGAACGCTTCGGTAGAGTGCCGCCCCTGGCGGGGGTACCTTGCTGCCGGACAGGAATCCACGGAGTGGCTCCGACAGTCCGTCAGCAAGGCACCCCCACCCGGGGCTCCGCTGTGCCAAATGGACCTACTGCATGAAATGTGAGCTTTGTTCACCCCTGCCATCATCGACTAGTGCCGGGCGGTCCCTGTGGGTCGGAATCCCATTCTGACGCGTTTGGTACAGGGAGTTGGGCATGCGGAGCGTCAAGAACGGCAAACTGTCTGAGGACATACCTGCCCGCAGTTTTTGCCGTTCAGCGCAGCATGCCCTTACTCCCTGTCAGAC
>JAABUD010000281.1 GCA_011389555.1 Desulfotignum sp.
TCGTTTCTGTCCCAGAAAATCTGGGATTTGCCATAACTGACAAACCCTTTTTCTGCAAAATCCGCCCGGGTGAACCCCGTGCCTTCCAATTGCCAGTCCACCAGTTCGTCCATGGTGTCATAGGGAAAATAATCGCCGATGCCCAGCCGCTCTCCGAGGCGTTTGAGAAGAATAGGCCCTTCCAGGGTGTCATGCCGGGGCTCCACGGCTTTTTCCCGCAGAAACATCATGGGTTTGAGCCCGTTCATCTGCTGAATGCAGTCGGTGCGTTCCAGATAGGTGGATTCCGGCAGAATCACATCCGAATACCACGCGATATCCGAATAATTGATATCGATGCTCACGATGAGATCCAGCTTGTCCAGGGCTCTTTGGGTGCGGTTGGTGTCGGCAATGGACATGAGGGTGTCCAGGCGGTAATTGATCAGGGCCTTGATGGGATAGGGGTCCTCATTGAGAATGGCATACGGCAGGATCTGGGCCACGCCGTGGGCCGGATCGGGCAGCGGAAAATCCGGGGTCCCCACCTTGTCGAACCGGGGGACCGTGATTTCCGGAAACGTCTGGTCCGTCAGTTTTCTGGCCGGCTTTCCCCCTTCGGCACCCGGCCCTTTTTTAAAGAAAATTCCCCCTTTGGCCTCCACGGATCCCATCAGGGCGTTGAGCATGAGAATGGATCTGCGCATATAGATCTCGTTCTGGTGGCTGGCACACCGGTATCCATAATGGAAAATCACGCCCGGTTTGACTTTGCTGACCTCTCTGGCCAGGGCTTTGATCTCTCCGGCCGGGATCCCGGTTTCCTTTTCCGCCCATTCCGGGGTGTATTCCTTGACAAAATCCTGCAACACATGGAAGCCGTGGACCCATTTATCCACATAGGCGGCATCATAGAGCCGTTCCTTGACCATCACGTTTATCAGCGCATAGTTCAGGGCCAGATCCGTGCCCGGCCGGATCATCCAGTAGCGGTGGGCCTTGCCGGCGGTCACGTTGACCCGGGGATCGATATAGGTGAGTCTGGCCCCTTTTTCCAGGGCATCCATCAGGGTGTTCACCTCTTTGACATTGATGGATTCGAAAATATTTCTGCCATACAGGACAATATGTCTGGTATTGCCGTAATTGATGCCCATCTGCCCGTCCGTGTACCCGAACATGGATCGGCACGCCGTGTTCATGGACCCTTTGCACAGGGCATCATGGGTGAAATGGTTGGGGGACCCCAATGCTTTCAGGAACGTCTTGCTCACATGGGTGCTCAACTGGGCCCGCTCCCCTAAGGCAATGGCTTGCCCCCCGTGGGTTTCCCTGATTTCCTCGAGCCGGGATGCCACATAGTCCAGGGCTTCGTCCCAGGTTGCTTTGCGCCAGTTGCCGGACCCCCTGTCCCCCACCCGGATGAGCGGCGTCTGGGGCCGCTGGTCATCCAGGAGCATGGATTTGCCGGCCGAGCCCCGGGGGCACAGGCTGCCGTTGATTCCCGCCACATGCGGATTCCCCTGAATCCAGTCCACATGCCCGTCCTTGACTCCGACTTTGATGGGACACCTGACTGAGCACATGAAACACAAACTGAACACGTCTTTATCCATAATTTCTTGTCTCCTTGGCACTATCAATTATAATCATGTGAGGTTTTAATGCCATAACCGTGCCAGTAATTTTTTTTTGGGAAAAAATTCATGAAAAGACCTGGCAGCTCATCCTGGAACCGCCCGGGATCAAATGATTCTTTTTTTCAAAACACCATTGACACATCATACCGTCAAGAAAGTGGTTTCATCCACTTCTGGTCTGAAACCCCGATTCAGGAGTATATTTGCCCCGGAAGGTGCAATAAAAAATTGCGCTGCCCATTTTTTATTGCACCTTCTTTTTTCCAGGGGCGTTATATCAACACCCCAACCCTTTCTTGACAATTTTTCTTTTTCTGTCTACCGTTACCCAAATATCGGGTCATTTTATCCGAATCAACCTGAAAAAAGAAAAACCAACGCCTCATGACCAAACGTTACCAGGCCCCTATTGTCAAAAAAGCATTCGACATTCTCTTTGCCATTTCCAGATCCAGAAACGGGCTGCGCATCAGCGACATCGCTTCTGATCTGGACATCAGCAAAAGCACGATTCACGGGATTACCGCAGCCCTTGAGGAACAGGGGGCCGTCATCCGGGATCCGTCCTCCAAGCGCTACACCATCGGCCTGACCCTGATGGAGCTGGGCAAGGCCGCCTATGAACGGGTGGATATCATTCAGACGGCCCGGCCCATCATGGAACAACTGATGGAGCAGTGCAACGAATCCGTGTTCCTGGGAATCCGGAACCAGGACCATGTGACGGTCATTGACATTGTCGAGTCCAGAAAGGATTTCAAGATCAGCTCTCCCATCGGCACGGCCCTTCCCCTGCTGGCCGGGGCTGTGGGAAAGGCTTTTTTGTCCTGCATGCCTGGGGCAGAAGCCGCCGGATATCTGAACGATCATCCCATCCGGCGATTCACAGACCGGACCCTCACAGACCCGACGGCTTATCTGGCAGAACTTGACACGGTCAGGTCAAACGGATATGCCCTGGATGATGAAGAATACCTGGTGGGGGTACGGGCCGTGGCCGTGTGCCTGTCGCCTTTTTCCGGCCGCCTGCCCGCCCTGTGGGTGGTGGGATTCAAGGCCGGGATGTCCGATGACCAGATGCCGCACATCATCGACCAGACCCTGGATGCGGCCCGCCGCATCAACCAGGCCCTGTCCTGAACACTCCGGCGGACCGGATGGCACCGGGATGAAGTGCCCTTGAAATCAAACAGGGGGCCGGGAATGTGTTCCCGGCCCCCTGGTCGTTTCTGTGGTAGGCACGAGCGGACTTGAACCGCTGACTTCTACCGTGTCGAGGTAGCACTCTACCAACTGAGTTACGCGCCTTTACAATGATCTGATTTTTTTACCAGACCCCGGGGGTTGTGTCAAGAAAAACCAGCGGATCATTCCGGTGTTTTTTCATTGTCTGCACCGAAAGGCACGGAATCATCGATGTCCCGGATACTGGTATCGTCAATGAAACGGATGGTCACCCGGCTGTCTGTCAACTCCACGATTTCAACACCGAATCCGTCAAAGGTCTTGAGCATGATACGATGGGCAAACTGCTCGGGCCTGCCTTTATAGACCATCTCCAGGACCGCCTGATCCGATCCGATCTCCCGGGGCTGCACATTCTCGATCTCCCTGATTTCAGCAAACCCCTTTTTCAAGGCAATGAACCGGGGAAGGAATCGATCTCCCTGGATATAAACATCGAACGAGGTTTCCTTTCTTTGTTTCTGTGACCAGACCTTGTCAATCCGGGTCGAGAGATCGGCCGCAGCCGCTTCGGCGGCCCGGACAATGGCCTGGATATCTCCGGGCCGATCCGCATCGGTTTTGGCGGCAACCTGATGCTCACAGCGTGCAACCGATTCTCCAGTGGTTACATCCAGCGCGTCCAAATGAATATCGGCTTCAAAAATCTGTTCATCCCCCATGCGGTTGCTGGATTCAGTGGCACCGACACGGCCCAGCACCACCAAATCGGCATTGAGCTCTCTTGCCAGGTCCACGGCGGCCCGGGTGTCATAAATGGACTTGAATTGAATATCATACGCCATGGGATCCGGACGTTCTCCTCCCGATTCCACGACCTTGAACCGATTTTGCGTCATCCTGTCCGCGATCTGAATTTCCGCATGGGAATGGTAGGGGTCCGGATGATTGCCCCACCAGTATTTCGGCAGCAGATCCGACGCGGTTTGTTCGGCAATGAGCAGCAGAATCCGGGGGCGGTCCGCGTCCCCATTGAGAATGCCGGCTTTTGCCAGTGTCTGTGCCAGCAATCCGGAATGAACCCGGGATTCCACACCCACCAGGTAGTCGTTTTTATGGGTGGCCTCGCCCAGCACCCGGAAGGTGGTGATGTAGGTCTCGGCCGCCGGCAGAATCCGGGTATGCAGAAATTCCAGGTTCGCGGCAAACACCCGGGGGGACACCACCTGGACAAAGGCATGGGCCACGGCCTGCTCCAGCGCATCTGCCACGGCCTTTTCCCGGGCCCGGGGCGTATTCTTGTCCGTTATCGGATGGATCCCCGTGGTCAGGATCTTCTGGTCACTGGTTTCTGATGCAGCCCCCCCCGGACCCGACACCAGCATTGCCAGAACAGCGGCCCAGACAATCGCCTGTTTTCTCATACCCATGGTTACACCTTTCTGTGGACGGCATAGTCTGCAATTAAGGTTAAAATGGTTTTTGACCCGGATGTATCGAACGTTTCCAGTGCCTGTTTCGCCCGGGTCACCTCCCTTTGTGCCATATTGCGAGTATAGGAGATTCCGCCAAGAGACTCAAGTTTTTCCTTCAGTTTAGAAAACTGCCCGGGATCAAAGGTCGAATCGGCCAGCATCCGTGTCATCCACTCCCGGTCCCGGGGAACCGCTTTGCCCAGGCTGTGAATCAGGGGCAGGGTCAGTTTTCCCTCCCGCATGTCCGCCCCGGGATTTTTTCCCAGCTGGTCTGCCGTGGCCGTATAGTCCAGAAGGTCATCCGCCATCTGAAAGGCCATGCCCAGATGAAACCCGAAATCCGCCAGTGCCGCCTCTTCCCTGGTTGACGAACCGGCCAGGATCGCCCCGCACCGGCAGGCCCCCTGGATCAGCACCGCGGTTTTCCGCTCGATGATTTTCATATACCGGGCTTCGGTGAGATCGGTTCGGCCCTTTTTCTCCAGCTGGTCGATCTCGCCTTCAGACATCTCCCCGGTGATGTCCGCAACCACGGAGATCACCCGGGGATTTCCGGTCCGGGCCGCGATATCCAGGGCCCGGGCCAGCAGAAAATCACCGGTAAGCACCACCCGGGCCGCCGGCCAGCGGGTATGGGCCGCGTCCCTGCCCCGTCGCAGGTCAGCGCCGTCCACCACGTCGTCATGCAGCAGGGTGGCGGCATGCAGGTATTCAAACATGGTGGAGAACATCACCTCCTGCCCGCCGCGGTATCCGCACATCCGGGCCGCATGGATGAACAGCAGGGGCCGCAGGCGCTTGCCGCCGCTGAACAGCAGGTGAGAGGCGATCTGCTTCACCAGTTCCAGGCGGGGGGCCAGGTTCTGTTCCAGGGCCTGTTCCACCTGAACCAGGTCCGGTGTGACCCGCTCGATAATCTGTGTCTTTACATCCGCAGTCATGCCTTCTCCCCGGCGATGTCATATTCATACCCGTCCGTTATCTTTACCTGAACCATGGACCCGATGGCAAGCTTTTCGGAATAAACAAAGGTGACCCCGTCCACTTCCGGGGCCTGGAACCGGGTCCGGCCGATGAACAGTCCCGGCTCCGGGTTCTCTTCTATCAATACCCCATAGGTTTTTCCCACATGCGTCTGATTGATCTGTCCGGAAATCTCAGCCTGGGCCGCCATCAGGGTGTCATGGCGCAACTGGGCCACCCCGTCGGGCACATGGTTTTCCAATGCATGGGAGGGCAGGTCTTCGGCATCCGAATAGGGAAACACGCCCAGATGATCGAACCGGACTTCTTGAACAAAGTCGTGCAGGGTTTCAAATATGTCACCGGTTTCACCGGGGAAGCCGGTGATCACGGTGGTGCGCAGGGCCGCATCCGGGTCCGTGTCCCGGATCATGGCAAACAGCCCCTTGAGCTGCTCCCTGGCGTAAGGGCGCCCCATCCGGCGCAGCAAGGCGGTATCTGCATGCTGGATCGGCACATCATAATAGGCGCAGATATTGTCATGGGCCTTGACGGTCTCGACAATTTGCCGGGTCAGGGATTCCGGATGCGTGTACAGCATCCGGATCCACACCTGCGGGTCCAGGATCGATATTTTTTCAGACAGGATCTCCAGCACCTGGGCAAACCCGGTGCCGTCCGGCAGATCCCGGCCGTAATCCGTGGTGTTTTCCGCGGTGAGAACGATCTCTTTCACCCCTTTTTTTACCAGGGCCAGGGCATCGGCGCAGATATCATCCACCGGCCGGGACCGCTGCCGGCCCCGCAGGGCGGGAATGATGCAGTAGGTACAGTGCCGGTTGCAGCCTTCAGACACCTTGACAAAGGCATACGGGTTTCCGGACAGGACCCGGTCCACGGACAGATCGGCAAACGGCCGGGCATCGGGCTCCGGGAACAGGGTCAACAAAGGCACGGTTCGGTCTTCCACCACATCCACAATCTGTTCACAGGCCCCGGTCCCTGAAAATGCATCCACCTCGGGCAGGCTCCAGACCAGACCCGGGTCATCCTTGTACCGCTGGGTGAGACACCCGGTCACCACCAGGCGCCGGCACACCCCGTGTTTCTTGTATTCCGCCATCTCCAGGATGGTATCCACGGCCTCGTCCGCGGCCGTGGAAATAAACCCGCAGGTATTGACCACAATCACCTGGGCCCGGCCCGGATCATGGGTCCGGGTGTGCCCGGCCGCCAGGAGTTTTCCCAGCATCACTTCGCTGTCCACCTGGTTCCGGGAACACCCCAGGGTTTCGACATAAACGATCATATGGCTTTGGCCATCAGATCCCCCATGAGTTTGGAGAACCGGGACGGATTGTCCAGCTTGCCGCCCTCGCTGATCACGGCGATGTCAAACAGCAGATCCGCGTAATCCGTGAGCACCGGGTTGGTGGTGTCGGTTTCGAATATCTGTTTGACCTTTTCCATGACCGGATGGTTGACATTCACCTCCATGACCCGTTTCTGCTCCGGGGTTTTCTGGCCCGAGGCCTTGAGAATCTTTTCCATGTAGGCGCTCATGCCCCAGTCATCCCCGGACAGGCAGGAGACCGAATCTTTCAGGCGGTTGGACACCACCACATCCTTGACCCGGGAATCCAGCTTGCCCTTGAGAAAGGACAGCAGGGCCGAGTACTGGTTTTTCTTGTCATCATCCACCTTTTCCAGGTCCAGGTCCCCTTTTTCCGCGCTCTTGAGCGGCTTGTCCTTGTATTCGGTCAACGACTGGGTCACCCACTCGTCAATGGGGTCCACCATGAGCAGCACTTCGTAATCTTTGGCTTTCAAGGATTCCAGCAGCGGAGAGTTCATCAGGGAGGTCAGGTTCTCTCCGGTGAGATAATAGATGTCCTTCTGATCCTCTTTCATGTTTTCGATATACTGGTCCAGGGTCACGTATTTGCCGTCGGATTTGGTGGTCTTGTACCGCAGCAGGGCCGCGATCCGCTCCTTGTTGGTAAAATCCGTGGGAATGCCGGCCTTTATGGCCTGTCCGAACTCATTGTAGAACTCCTCGTATTTTTCCGCTTCCATCTCTTCCAGTGTGGAAAAGATCCTTTTCACCAGGTTTTTTCGAATGTTGCGCACCAGCCGGTCCTCCTGGAGGATCTCCCGGCTCACGTTCAGGTTCAGGTCCGGCGCATCCACCACCCCCTGGACAAATCCCAGGTAGTCGGGCAGCAGTTCCTTGCAGTCATCCATGATGAACACGCGTTTGCAGTACAGCTGCATGCCGTGCTTGCGCTCGGGCCGGAACAGGTCGAACGGGGCCTTGGAGGGGATGTACATGAGCACGTCATATTCGGTGACCCCTTCGAACCTGTTGTGGATCACGGCCAGCGGCTGGTCCCAGTTATGACTGATATGCTTGTAGAACTCTTCGTGCTCCTGCTCTGTCACCTCTTCTTTGGGTTTGGCCCAGATGGCTTTCATGGAGTTGAGGGTCTCGTCTTTTCTCACCTTTTTAAAGGTGTCGCCGATGGGCTTGCCGTCCTTGTCCTTGATGATCTCATTTTCCGGGAGGGGCTCGCTTTTTTCCAGGTTCATGATCACGGGATAGGTCACGAAATCGGAATGTTTTTTTACAATGTGCTGGATGGTGTATTCTTCGGTGAAATTCTGATCTTCTTCCTCGGGTTCTTTCAGATACAGGGTGATGGTGGTCCCCCGCTCTTTTCTGTCGATCTCTTCGATGGTATAGGTGCCCTGGCCGTCCGATTCCCACCGGACCCCTTTTTGGGCCCCCGCGGCCCGGGTTTCCAGACAGATGTTGTCCGCCACGATAAACGCGGAATAAAATCCCACACCGAACTGGCCGATGAGCTCCGGGGACAGGGAAGCTTCCTGTCTGGATTTTTCCAGGGCCTCCATGAACGCGGCCGTGCCGGATTTGGCAATGGTACCGATGTTCTCGTTGACCTCGTCAAAGGTCATGCCGATGCCGTTGTCGGTAATGGTGAACGTCTTTTTTTCCGGGTCCACGGCCAGGCGGATGTGGTAATCATTGTCGTCACTGAACAGTTCCGGTTCGGTCTGTTCAGCGAACCGGGCCCGGTCAATGGCATCCGAGGCATTGGATATCAGTTCCCGGACAAAAATTTCCTTGTTGGAATACAACGAGTTGATGATCAGGCCCAGCAGCTGCTGGACTTCGGTTTTAAACTGGTGTGTCTGTTTCTCTCCCATGATTGCTCCTGTGTCAAATTAAATTGTGTTCATGTGCCATTCCAAATAAATTTTTCATAATAATTGGGGCAAAAACCGGATTGTCAAGGGCGGCAACCGCACTGGGTGATCCCTTTTGCCCCTGAAAACCAGCTTGCCATTTTTGCCCAGAAAGAGTATATGACCGGGATTGCTGTTATTTACAAAGGCCAGGGAGGTTTCCATGGAACAAAAGGCATTTCAGGATTATTATCCGGAAGAGTTCAGCCATTGCTATGGCTGCGGCCGGTGCAATGAACATGGCCATCAGATCAAAAGTTACTGGGACGGCGAGGAAAGTGTGGCTGTCTTCGAGCCCGAACCCTATCATATTGCCATCCCCGGATTCGTTTACGGCGGATTGATCGCCTCGCTGGTGGACTGCCACGGCACGGGCACGGCATCGGCCGCCATGTACCGGCAACAGGGCCGGGCCATGGATACCGAGCCGGCCCTGCGGTTTGTCACCGGATCCCTGCACGTGGATTTCCTGGCACCGACCCCGCTGGGTGTTCCCCTGGAGCTTCGGGGCAGTGTTGCGGAAACCGGCACCAAAAAAGTGGTGGTGGATGTCCGGGTCCTGGCACAGGGCAAGTGCTGCGCCAAAGGCCGGGTCATTGCCGTGAAAATGCCGGACACCATGATGGCAAACAAATAAACACGGAGCACACGCCATATCATGCCGGGTGTCATCAAACATGTTCTGTTTTTCTGCCTGTGTCTGTGCCTTTTCGGGGCCCAGATCTGCCTGCCGTCAGCCACCCAGGCGGCAGATACGCTGACCATCACACTGACGGAAGAAGAAAACGCCTTTATCGAGGAACACCCCGTGATCCGGGTGAGCAACGAGATGGACTGGCCCCCGTTCGATTTTGCCATCGGAAACCAGCCTTTCGGCCTGAGTATCGATGTGATGGATCTTCTGGCGACCCGGCTGGGCATTCAGTTCGAGTACATCAACGGCTACCGGTGGAACGAACTGGTGACCCTGTTCCGGGAAAATCAGCTGGACCTGCTTCAATCCGCCTATAAAACCCCGGATCGAGAGAAGTTCGGCCGGTTCACCTCCCCTTACTACAAGGACAAGACCGTGTTCGTGGTACCCGCCCATTCCCCGGGCATTTCCGACATCACGGACCTGACCGGAAAAATTGTTGCCATTCCCAAGGGATGGGCCTATGAAACCTATCTGACCGACCATTATCCCGACATCCAGGTGTTGACTGTCAAGAACACGGAAGACGCGTTTCATGCGGTCATGAACCAGAAAGCGGATGCCGCCATCGAGCTGTCCGCCGTGGCCAGATACCTGATCAAAAAAAATTATCTGTCCGGCCTGAAAATCTCGGGATGGTTCAGCGAATATGACAACAATGACCAGAAAGCCCTGCACATCATGGTCAGAAAAGACTGGCCCATTTTGCACCAGATGCTGGAAAAGGCGCTTTTGACCCTCACGCCCGGCGATATTGCGGCCCTGGAATACAAATGGCTGGGAGAGATCCGGCCAGGGGTCGACGGGGCGTTGAACCTGACCCCGGAAGAAAAAGCGTTTCTCGACACCCACCCAAAGATCCGGGTGGCCAACGAGCTGGACTGGCCCCCGTTCGATTTCATACAAGACGGTGAACCGGCCGGGTTTGCCATCGATTATGTCAGACTGCTGGCAGAGATTGTCGGGATCGATCTTGCGTTTATCAACGGCTACACCTGGTCCCAGCTGCTGGAAAAAGGCCGGAAAAAAGAGATCGACCTGTTTCCCGGACTGTGGAAAAGTCCGGACAGGGAAGAATTCCTGGCGTTTTCCCGCCCCTATATTCAGCTGATCAAGGTATTGATCACCCGGAAAGACACCCCCCCGGTCCAGTCCCTGGCAGACATGAAAGATCGAACCATTGCCCTGCCCGCCGGGTACACTCTCACCGAGCTGGTCATGGAACAATACCCGGATTTAGACTACGTCATGGTCAAGAATCCGGCCGAAGGCATCAAACAGGTGTCTTTGGGGAAGGCGGACGGCTTTGTCGGGTCTTTGGGGATTATCAACCACATCATCAGACAGCAGTTCATCAGCAATGTGCAGGTGGCTGCGGAAATCCAGCTGGATCAGGACCTGCCGCTGTACATGGCCGTCAGGAAAGACTGGAAAATTCTTGCCACCATCCTTGACAAGGCCATGAAACAGGTGGATCCGCTGCAATATGATGCCATTGTCCAGAAATGGGTCGGCAGCATGGACCCGACCGGTGAACTGGCCACCCTCACCCGGGAGGAAAAAGCCTATCTGAACACCCAAAAACAGATCTCCCTGTGCGTGAGAACCGATGCCCCTCCGTTTGAATTTCTTGACAGTAATGGAGAATACAGCGGCATTGTGGCGGATTTCTATCAGCTGCTGAGCCGGAAACTCGGGGTCCCCATCCAGGTCGCCGGCAACGGTTTTGAAGCCGGCAAATGTGATATGATCGCAGTGATGACACACAATGACCCGGACCCTGCGCACATGCAGCCCGGCTCTGCGTATGCCAGCTATCCCCTGGTCATTGCCACGGACCGAAACGCCCTGTACATCAACACCCTGGAGGCTGTGGGTGAAAAAGCCATTGCCGTGAGCACTCAGGCCCCGTTTTACAAAGACATCCAGAACCGATACCCACAGGTGAATTTCATCCCCGTGGACTCCGTGGAACAGGGGCTGACCCAGGTCCGGAAAGGAGAGGTGTTCGGTCTGGTGGACACGGCCCCGGAAATCGGATACCACATCCAGGAAAACAACCTGTTCGATTTGAAAATCTCCGGGGAACTGCCGGATGAGGTCCGGCTTCAGGCAGGCATTCGGGCGGATGATCCACTGTTGTTCCAGGTCGTTGAAAAAGCGATCCTTTCCCTGACCCCGGAAGAAAAAAAACAGATCTTTCAGAACTGGATGACCCTTACCTATGAACAGGGATTCAATTATACCCTGTTATGGGGAATTCTTTTGACTCTGGGCATTATCGGTTCTTTTGCCGTTTACCGCCACATCTCCATCACCCGCTACAACCGCAAACTGGGCCGGTTGAACAAAGAACTGGTCCAGGCCAACGAAAAACTGGAAGCCATCTCCTATCTGGACGGACTCACCGGCATTCCCAACCGCCGGAAATTCGACGAGGTCCTTGAAAACGAAAGGAAACGGTGCGAACGAAACCAGATACCGTTGACCCTGCTGATGATTGACATTGACTATTTCAAACCTTTCAACGACCGGTATGGTCACCTGGAAGGCGATGACTGCCTGAAAAAAGTGGCAAAATCCCTTGAATCCCTGATGCGCCGACCCGGCGATTTCGTGGCCCGGTATGGCGGCGAAGAGTTCAGCATGGTTCTGCCGGGCATCGAGCCGGACGGTACCGAAAACCTGGCCCGAAAAATCCTGGACAAAGTGATGGCCCTCGAAATCCCCAACCCGGACTCGGATGTGTCCCCTTACCTCACCGTGAGCCTCGGCGGCATCAGCACGGTTCCCAACCGGTCATTGCCCGCCGACTGGTTCATCCACAAAGCCGACCAGAAGCTCTACCAGGCCAAGGAAAACGGCCGGAACCAGTATCGACTGGAGGCCCTGTAAACCGGATGGACCCAAGAAGGCGACCCATGCAAAACAAAATAAAAGATATCGAAGTCCGCTGGGCAAAACAGCTGCAAAAAGAACATGGCGATATCTGTTATCAGCAACGCGTTTCTCTGCCCACCCCCGTCGTGGCCATTGCTGCCGGAAAAAACCGACTGGGATACTGGACCCCGGGCACTCAGACCATTTCCATTTCCAGGTATTTGATCGAAAACAACCCCTGGGAAATCGTACTGGAAATATTCAAACATGAAATGGCCCATCAATATGTCAGCGAATATTTCGACAATGCCGACGTTCACGGCCAGGGGTTCAAAACCGCCTGTAACATTCTGGGGGTCCACCCGGCTTTTGCCGGATTCAGCAGTCCCCGGGAAGAACATCTGGCAGCATTCAAGGGGACCCTGCCGGAAAAGGCACAAACCCTGTTGCGGCGGGTAGAAAAATTACTGGCACTGGGACAGTCAAGCAATGAATCGGAAGCCCGGGCCGCATCCAGAAAAGCCAGTTATCTGCTGAACAAATACAATCTGGACCGGATCGCCAGAGGGGACACCGATGCTGCTTCAGACATCCGGTTTCTGTATCTTCACAGCGGCAAAAAACGCATGGAAACCATTGAAAAAAGGATCCTGAATTTTCTGGAGGAATTCTATTTTGTCAGTTGTGTGATCGCCACCATCTATGATGCCCAAACCGATGAGGAATACAGGGCCGGGGTCCTGATCGGCAAACAGGAAGCACTGGTGGTGGCTGAATATGTGTACCGGTTTCTTTTGAATACAGCCAAAGGGTTGTGGCAGGATTTCCGGAAAAAACATGCCGGCCAGCGGACAGGCAAGGTGGCGTTTGATTCGGGATTCATGCAAGGCATCCGATCCAATCATGAAACAATGTTCAACCAACAGGACAATGCTGAAGCCGCAATCCATGGAGATACCTCCCTGCCAATCGCGGCCGTCAGGGCGTTGCGAGTCCAGTGCCAGACTGAAAACAACCTTGAAAAAAACCGGTTGTTTCCCCGGTTGATCCAAGACTACTCCTCTTTCCGGATGGATGAAAACGCTTTCCGCCAGGGCATGGAACAGGGGGAAAAGACCCATATCAACCGGCCGGTTGAACATCAAAAGACCGGGATCACCGCATTATTGAACAGGTAAAAAAATTTTTCCTTTGACTATTCCACCAGATTGCTTTAGAAATAGTGGGTAGTTGGTAAATGGCCAAACCTGTTGTGAAACAGGGACGGAAAGCCACGGGTCTTATGAAAGACAGAAAGATAGCCGGGTTGCATCAGCATCAAAATTCTGCATGTTCAGCCTTTTTTTCTTTTTTCATTCATACCCAGATTTGATTTATCGTTTGGTATAAAAAATTACTATCAGGCTAGGTTATGACTGACAAGGCCATAAAACAAAGAGTATCATCCCGGCGGACCATTTCTTTGGCCCATATTTTGATTGTTCTGCTTTTTTTGCTGGAGATAGGCGGTATCGCAGCCTGGAAACTGCTGAAGACAGACGTTGGGAGCAGCCCGGTTGAAAACAGGGCAAACATGGCTTCAGCTGCAACGGTTACCTATCCTCTGGACACCTTTACGTTAAACCTGGCACAGCGTTCCGGCACGAGTAACCGGTCCTTGAAACTGGGGGTGATGCTGGGAATCACGACCCGGGTCACGGAAGCTCGTATGGATGAGTGGAAGCCGCTGTTGATTGATTCGGCGCTGATGCTGTTGTCCGGCAAAACATATGAGGAGCTGGCCACAGTGGAGGGCAAGCGCCTGTTGAAGCAGGAGCTGCTGACCCGAATGAACCGGATTCTTGGAGAAGGTGTGGTCCAGGATATTTATTTTTCAGAATTTGGATAGCCCAAACAGTAGAAATAACACTGTTATGAATAAATCCGCCGGGCCGTTACACCGGCCGCCTCGATGGCGTGGCACACAATATCCTGCACCATCTTCAACCGGGGCTGTTTCAGAGCGTACCGTCGTGATTTGTCCTTTTCCACTGCTTCATACATATAGGTATCCATGGTCACTTCAAGCTGGATAACATGAACGTTGCTGTCCGGATCATTGTGCTTCCTTGTGATAAACCCGCCGGAATAGGGTTCGTTCTTGGCCGTTGTCAGGCCCAGGTGATGCCGCTGGGCCGCGCTGTCCAGGGCCTGGCAAAAGGAATGGATGATCTCTGCATCGGCGGATTTGTCATCCAGCGTGCCCACGACAAAATTGCTCCGGGCACGGCCCTTGTCATACACCCGTCCCCAGCCCACAGAGGACATGGAATGGGCGTCGATGATAAGGGCGTACCCCCTTTCCCGGATCATGTTTTCGGCCAGCAGGTAGATAATATTGTGGTAGAGGTCATAGTAACGGATAATATGTGCAAATTCATCACCCGTGTAAGGACGGGTCAGCATCTTTTCATCTTTAATGGTGTGGTATTCCGTGGCCGGGTTGGTCAGATGCCCGGGCAGGTTTTCACCATCATATCCGTTCCGGGTCCGGTTCATGTCCACAAAAAAAGGGGCAAGCCGGGAAACCACCTGAAGACCGTCCAGACCTTCGTAAAGAACATCACTTAGCAGGTCGATTTCTTTGAGGCACTCGTCGTCCAGGGTGAAGCGGTCCTTAAAGGCCTCCGGCACCAGCACCCCTGCGTGGGGAATGGACAGGATGTAATCGTTGGACCGGGGGGTGAAATCGATGAGATCCTGGATATACAGGTCATAGGTTTCCCGACCGAATACATCGAATACCGGTATCTGTTCGTTGAATTTCCTGTACAGCTCCTCGACATTGTTCCACGGAGACATGGGTTGTTCCACAACAGGTGCCGTAATAATGGAGG
>JAABUD010000282.1 GCA_011389555.1 Desulfotignum sp.
GCCCGTCCGGCTCCGGAAAGAGTACGCTGCTGCGCATGATTTACGGCACTTACAAAACCGGGGGCGGCCATATATGGGTCCGGCACCGGAGCCGCGGAGTGGATATTGCCGCAGCCGCGCCCGCCATGATCTACACCCTGCGGCGGGATACCATCGGGTATGTGAGCCAGTTTCTCCGGGTGGTCCCCAGGGTGTCGGCCTTAGATACGGTCATCGAGCCGCTGCTGGCCAGAAACATGGATCTGGAAAGCGCCCGGAAAAAAGGCCGGGCCCTTCTGGAACGGCTCAATATTCCTTCAAACATGTGGCATCTTTCCGCCACCACCTTTTCCGGCGGTGAACAGCAGCGTATCAACCTGGCCAGGGGGTTTATCGCCCCCTTTCCCACCCTGCTGCTGGATGAGCCCACCGCATCCCTGGACCTGAAAAACCGGCAGATTGTCATTGATCTGATCAAAGAAGCCCTGGCAGACAACACCTGTGTGATCGGCGTATTCCATGATCCGGCAGACCACAGGGATTTTGCCGATCACACCATTGACCTTTCCCTTATGCTGAACCAGGAGGTGACGCAGCCATGCACACAAAAAAACTGATTCTCGGCGGTCCCCTGTTTGACGGAAAGACCCTGTCACCGCAGGGGACCATATTGATAGAAGGCCAAAAAATTGTGCACACCTTTGCCGATACCATCCACATGGTCAATGCCGAGGTAATAGATGTCCAGGGCCGCCTTATCATGCCCGGCCTTGTGGACCTGCATTCCGACAGCCTGGAAAGAAGCATTGAAAAACGCAAAGGGGTATTTTTTGATACCGATTTTGCCATCCTGAACCTGGACCGCCAGGCAGCTGCCTGCGGCATCACCACCTTCTGCCATGCCGTGAGTTTTGCAGACAACGAGCTGGGGCTGCGCTCCCCTAAAGAAGCGGAAAAATGTGTGCGCAAAATCAAGGCGTTCAACGATTCTTCCCAGGCCCTGGTAAAGCACAGGGTCCATATCCGGTATGAAGTGGGATCTGAACACAGCTTCCAAATCGTGACCCGCCTGGTGCAGGAGGGTCTGGTGGACCTGGTTTCCATCATGGACCACACCCCGGGCCAGGGCCAGTTCAAATCCATGGCATCCTATATCCGTTTCCAGTCCATCGAATACCAGGTCCCTGAAAGCATGGTGCTGGAAAAGGCAAAAGAGAAACTGGCCAACAATGCCCGGGCCTGGGAGATGGTGAGCACCCTGGCAGAAACCGTGGGCGCAACAGGCATTCCCATGCTCAGCCATGATGATGACACGCGCGAAAAAATCGATCTCATCTGCACCCTGGGCATCGGGGCCTGTGAATTTCCCGTGACCCTGCCCGCGGCAGAAAAAGCCTTTGCCCGGGGGTTGAAAATTTTCATGGGGGCACCCAACCTGCTGCGCAACCAGTCCACCAGCGGCAGCTTAAAAGCCTCCGAGGTCCTTTCACAGCAGCTGTGCACAGGACTGGTATCTGATTATTACCCGGAATCGCTTCTCCAGGCCGCTTTTCTGGGAAAAGATTTCACAAAATGCCCGGAAGCGGGTCTCACACAGGTGACAGCAGGTCCGGGGGATTATCTCACCTCCCAGGACACGCCCGGCCGGCTGGTCCCCGGAGCGGATGCGGATATCATCATCGTGGATCATTCCCACACCTGGGCCCATATCAACCATACCCTGGTAAAGGGTCATACTGTATTTAAAACCGAAACCCATGAGGCGGTTGCATGAATATCATCGGCGCAAGTATCGACCCGGTCCGGATCGACGGATCACTGGACCGGCTGGAAAAAGATTTGCAGGCATTTGAAAAAATCGGCATCCAGGCGGTGGAACTGCCTGTTCACGGGCTGGATGCCATTTTAAACGGTGCCCTGCACACGGCCAGAACCCGGCAGGTGATGTCCCTGCTTTCGGATTTCGACTTTGCCTATTCCATTCATTCCCCCAACCCTGTGAACCTGATGGACAAAAAAGACCCGGCCCTGCACAAAGCAGTGCTGGAGGCATCCCTTGACTTTGCCCGGCAGATCCATGCACACGTGGTGGTGGTGCACAGCGGCCGGTTCATTCCGGAAGAGGAGTTTGCCGTCACCCCGGCCCGGTCCCTGACAGCATCAGAACAGCACCGGATGCTCGAAGCAGAAACACATTTCTTGCAGGACCTTGCAGAAAAGAACCCGGATCTCATGATCGCCCTGGAAAACGCCCGGCCCTACCTGAGCCAGAGCCCTTACACCTATGCGGAACACCTCGGCCCACTCAGGGAACAGGTCCTGCGGGTCAACCGGGACAATGTGAAAATCAACCTGGATTTCGGCCACCTGTTCATGGCATCCCGGTTTTACGCATTTGATCCCTTAGCAGCCATAAAACAGATAAAAGACCATGTGGTCCATACCCATGTGCATGACAATTTCGGGGGCACGGTGCACCACTGGGAAAAGCAGCAGACCCACCAGCTGCCGTTCGGCAAGGGCGATTCCCACATGCCCGTGGGGTTCGGGCAGATCCCCATCCAGGCCATCCTGGATATCCTGCTGCCCGATTATGACGGGCTGCTGATCATGGAGCTGCGCAGCCGCTACTTTTCCGACACAAAAACCTCCCTGGACAATCTGTCCGCCATGATGGCCGCAAGTAAAGGCCGGGCCTGAAAGCCCGTGGCCGTTGAAAATGAATGATGAAAAAAAGTTATCAATTGTGAACAACTTACAATAATGATGGAGGCAGTATGAACAAAGTTCTTTTTATCTGCGGACACAACAGCGGCAGAAGCCAGATCGCGGAAGCCTGTCTGACAACCATGGGAGGCGACCAATTTACTGCAAAAAGCGCTGGGCTTCATCCTTCTGATGCGGTGAATCCGCTTGTGGTTGAGGTGATGCAGGAACTGGGAATCGATATGTCCGGACACACACCCAAATCCGCTTTTGACCTCTTCAAGTCCGGGGAACTGTTTACCCATGTGATAACCGTGTGTGACAAGGAAACCGATGAAAACTGCCCCATTTATCCGGGCATCCAGAAACGGGAGAACTGGCCCTTTCCAGACCCGGAAAAACTGACCGGCACCCATGAGGAAAAGCTGGCACAGCTCCGGAAAATCAGGGATGCCATCAAGACGCGGATTGCAGAATATTTTGACCTGACTGATTCCTGACAATCACTTTTCAATTCATCTGCAATTTTAATCCTTGACAAAAAGTAGCCTTTAAGCTACTTTTTTGTCGTTAAAGGAGAAAAATAGTGGCAATCACAGATTATAAAAATGGGCTTATGCAACGGTTGCAGGATCCGGTGTACGCTTCTGAGTATCTGAATGAAGCTTTGAAAGATGGTTCCCAAGAATTGTTCATGCTGGCACTTCGGGATGTAACAAAAGCAAAGGGTATGGCCCAGGCAGCCAAAGAAGCGAACCTGAACCGTGAAACAATGTATAGAATGCTTTCTGAAAAAGGAAATCCAAATCTTTCGAGCCTGAACAAACTGCTGAACACATTAGGTCTGACATTGATCATCTCAGAAAAAAAATATCATGAGGAACCAGCAATTGACAATGTGGCTGCAATTGATTAAATCACCACCGTGAGTCTGGATGGCTAATTTCCAATCTTGGGCAGTTTCCGCATTTGACCTGCTCAAGTCTGGTGAACTGTTCACCTGACTGCTTGCTGGTAATCCGATGTCAACTATCTTGATCTTCTGGTGAAAGCAAATTTTTCAAACAGACAACCCCGCCACCGGCAATTCGTTCAGTTCCAGTCTGGCCTCCTGCTAGGCGGTGACTGCTGTCAATCAGCGGCTGGATCACCCGCGTGTTGATTCTGTCCCCGATATCATCCCGACCCCGCAGCTGGAGCATGTCTTTGAAGCCGGCCCCTTCCGGGATGATCACCGGCGGCTCAAATCCGTCATAATCCGCCATCATTGTGGCCCACAATCATCCCAGCGGCAGTCTGCAGCCGAGCCCCGAAGATATGCGCATCACCGGACAGCTCACAGAGGCCCGCAAAATCCTGGGAGTGCCTCTGCTGGACCATATCATCTTCAGCAGCCGGGGATATTATTCACTGGCTGAACATAACGATTTATAATTGCAAATACAAAGGGGCTGTGACCAAAGAATCCACAACATTCTTTTTACGTGTTTTATCGTCATTTCTATTAGACCCATTTCCAAGAACCACCACTTTCGTTATCCGGATCAGATGAACGTTTCAACCGGCTGATATGCCAAACCAAATGCATCCGCCACTGCCTGATATGTGACATGGCCCTGAATCACGTTGGCACCCCGCTGAATTTCCCTGTTGTCCTGCATCGCTTTTTTCCATCCCTTGTTGGCAATGTCAACGGCATAGGGAAGGGTGGCATTGGTCAGGGCACGGGTGGCGGTCATGGCAACCGCACCAGGCATATTGGCAACACAATAATGAAGCACACCGTCCACTTCATAGGCAGGTTCTGCATGGGTAGTGGGCCTGGAAGTTTCAAAACACCCCCCCTGGTCAATGGCAACATCCACCACCACAGAGCCTTTTTTCATGGTTTTGAGCATCTCCCGGGTGATCAGTCTGGGGGCTTTTGCACCGGCGACCAGAACTGCACCGATAACGGCATCGGCCCGGGCCACTAGATCAGCCAGGACCGAGGCGTTGGACATTACCGGAAAACAGTTGGCAGGCATCACATCATCAAGGTAGCTCAGCCTTGCCAGGTTGGTGTCCAGTATATATACCTGGGCACCCAGGCCGCAGGCCATTTTTGCGGCGTTGATGCCCACCACCCCCCCGCCGATGACCACCACTATGGCGGGCGCGACACCGGTAACACCGCCCAGAAGCACCCCCATGCCGCCCTGGGGCATTTCAAGGTATTTGGCAGCTTCCTGGGCAGCCATGCGGCCGGCAACTTCACTCATGGGGCTCAGAAGAGGGAGAACCCCGTTTTCCTTTTCAATGGTTTCATAGGCAATGGCAATGCATTTACTTTTGATCAGCGCATGGGTCTGTTGTTCGTCAGCGGCCAGGTGAAGATAGGTAAAAACGATCTGATCTTCTCGAATCATATCGTATTCAGCGGGCTGGGGCTCTTTGACATGCATGACCATGTCTGATTCTGTATAAATCCGGGAAGGGGTATCAACAATGACAGCCCCTGCTGACACATAGTCACTATCCGGGAAACCGGCACCTGTTCCAGCATTCTTTTCCACCAGTACATCGTGGCCGTTCTGTTTCATGGCAATGACACCGGCAGGTGTCATGCAGACCCTTTTTTCCAGGACTTTTATTTCCTTCAGGACTCCGACAATCATTTTTCTCTCCTTTTTATGCACTAATTTGGGTTGTGCCTGATTAATGTCACCCACAGGCTGTTTTTCACTGCTGCAGTGCATCCGGCTGCAATGAAATACGGAAGCGGGTAAAGCAAGTTGCCTGCCAGAACAGAAAAATATTGTAAAACTGACGGACGGAAAAATGGGTTTTCCGCAACTGGGCTGCAATTTGGCCATGCAAAAGCTGAATCCAAAAACCCGGCTGTCCTGGTATACTGATCAAATGGCGTGACCGTTGTGGTAACAAAAATTTTCCAGCCATAAGGGCAAAGCGGGGCAGCCGGCGTACCGCAACCGTTTCAAGAATGGCCCCAAAAACACCAACGGTAGTAATATGGACCATCAGCAGACAACTGTCTCAATACGAAACATGTATCAAATTGAGACATCTCGCTGACAACCCCTTTCTTGGATACTTTTTACTGCTGTAAAATCTCAATTTGAGACAAGCCAGGCTGCTTTGTGGGCTATTGTTAATATCCAGATCTTCCCGGAATGCCGGAACAAGACAAAATTTAATGAATTGAAAATGTCAATTTTTATATATATTTTCAGACTATTGAAACCAGAACGGTATTGAAATTGCGGTCAGGGGTATGGACAGCATCACAGTCTGGCACGGTTTTGGCTTATTCCCGGATTTCAGGAGGTGTAATGTGAATACAGCTGATATCATCGTGATCGGCGGCGGTCTTTCCGGATCGGCCATTTCACTGGGACTTTTGGAAAACGGGGGGGGAAACGTGCTGATGTTTGATGAGCAGCTTCCCACCCAGCGCCTGTCCCGGGGCAACTTCGGGCTCACCTGGTTCATGTGCAAGGGCGCCGGTCATCCTGTCTATGCCAAGTGGTCCCGGATGGCGTGCATTGAGTGGCCTGAATTCGCCGGAAAGCTGAAACAGGAAACCGGCATGGATGTGGAACTGGAGTGGACAGGCGGAGCGGTCCATGCCCTGGGCGATGCTGAATTCAAGGCCCATGCCGAATCCATTAAAACCATTCAGAACACCTGTGCTGATGCCGGAATAGATTACCCTGTAGAGATGCTGGACCGGCAGTCTTTTTCAGAACTGATACCGGACATCACCCTGGGAGACGAGGTCACCGGTGCCATGTACACACCTTCCCAGGGACATGTCAACCCGCTGAAGCTGCTGACCGCCATGCGAAGCGATTTTCAGAAAAAAGGCGGCACCTTCCTGGGGGGCCAGACCGTCAGTGCCGTGGTTCCCCGGCCGGACCGGACCGTGTTGGTAAAAACCTGCCGGGGTGACTACCAGGCAGGCAAAGTGGTGGTGGCTTCGGGCCATGGATCGGCCCGGCTGTTGTCGGCACTGGGTGAAAAACTCCATATCTACCCCCAGCGGGGGCAACTCATGGTCAGTGAAAGGTGCAGACGTGTGCTTCAAATCCCGGTGCTTTCGGTCCGCCAGACACCGGACGGCACCTTCCTGATCGGTTTGTCCACCGAAGATACCGCCCTGAACAACCGGGTCACGGCCGAGGCCATGAAACGTCAGGCCGGCGAAGCCATCCGCCTGTTTCCCATGCTGGGCCGGCTTAACTGGGTCAGGGGATGGGGGGCCATCCGGGTGATGACACCGGACGGCGCACCCATATACACCCGCCTGAACGGTCATGACAATATTTATGCCGTGGCTCTGCACAGTGCGGTTTCCCTGGCACCCCTGGCTTTCAGTATTGTGGCGCCATGGATTCTGGGGGTCGGGGAACACCCTCTCATACAAAAATTCAGCAATGGACGGTTCCATGTTTAAATTTGATACACCAGCGCAGCAGAAGATGGTGGAAGTGATCCTGGACGGCAGGCCTGTGGAGCTGCCCTCGGGCATGACCGTAGCCGCGGCCCTCCTGGGAAGAAAAGACCCCATTTCAAGGATCTCGCCGACTTCCAGACGCCCATGTTCACCCCATTGCCTGATGGGGGTATGTTTTGAATGCATGATGGAGATCGACGGGGTTCACCGCCAGGCCTGTATGACCGAAGTCACCCCGGGCATGGTAATCAACCGCAACCTGGATACGCAAACGGAGGCATCCCATGGGGCACCATCATGACGTGATCGTCATCGGCGCAGGTCCTGCCGGCCTGTCCGCATCATCCTGCCTGGCGGAAATGGGTCTGGATGTGCTCTGCCTGGACGAACAGGCCCGGATCGGCGGGCAGATTTACCGCAATATCCAGGGGGCACCAGAAGACCGGCTGACACTGCTGGGAGACGACTATGCCAGAGGCAGAGGGATCGCAGACCGATTCGGCAGAAGCGGGGCTGTTCTTGACAACAGCACCCTGGTCTGGCAGGTGGAGCCCGATGGGTGGATATCCTGTTCAAAACAGAAATCATCCCGCCGGATCCGGGCCAATTACATCATTGTGGCCACCGGCGCCATGGAACGTCCCATGCCGTTTCCCGGCTGGACCCTTCCCGGGGTCATGGGTGCCGGCGGCGCCAACAACCTGACCAAAGAGGCCGGGCTGACCCCGGACTGCCGGGTGGTCCTGGCCGGATCCGGGCCCCTGCTGCTGCTGGAAGCCTCGGTGTTGATCAAAAAAGGGGTGGATATCCGGGCCATCCTGGAAACCACCCCTGCCATTCCGTCTGCCAGATCCATCCCCAAGGTCCCCAATGCCCTGAGACGAACCGATTTCCTCTGGAAAGGGATGGCCATGATGGCCGAGATCCGCAGGGCAAAAATACCCCATTACAAAGGGGTGACCCTGATCCGGGCACGGGGGCTTGACCGGGTGTCTTCGGTGGAAGCGCACTGCAGCGCCGGAGATATCAGCTTTGACGTTGATCTGCTCATGGTCCACTTCGGTGTGATCCCCGGGACCCATATTTTCCGGCAGGCCGGATGTGCCATGGCCTGGCATCCGGAACAGCGGTACTGGTATCCTGTATGTGATCCCTGGGGGCATACCAGCTGTGAACGCATATTTGCCGCCGGGGACGGGGCACAGGTGGCCGGGGCGGTTGCCGCGGCCTGCAGGGGTGAGCTGGCAGCCCTGGAAGCGGCCCGCTGTTCCGGCATTATTCCCGAATATGAGCGGGACAGGCTGGCGGCCCCGCTCCTGGAGAGCCTTCGCCACGATGCCTGGCCCCGGCCTTTTGTGGATGCCCTCTATGCACCCCGGCCGGAACACTTTGCATTTGAAGACGATACCGTGATCTGCCGGTGTGAAAATATCCGGATTAAAGATATCCGGGATGCCGTCCACCAGGGAGTCCGGGATCTCAATGAAATCAAAATCATGACCCGGGTCGGCATGGGTCCCTGCCAGGGACGGATGTGTGGACCGGCCATGGCGGAAATCATTGCAGCAGAACTGTCCATATCCCCTGAAAAAAGCGGCATGCTGAATATCCGGCCGCCTTTGAAGCCCATTCCCCTGGCGGAAGTGGCCGGTATGGATCTGGGAAGCGCTGATTCCGCCGCCAAAAACTGGCTTCTGGACAAATAACCCGGCACCTGAAAAAACCACAACCGGTCGGTCTGGAAAAAAACTGACTGACATCAACCCGATTCTGGAGGAGATAAGCATGACACCCGTCACCCGTAAACAGACCGCAGCCCGCATGAGCAAAATCGTCATCCACCACCGCACGGTTTATCTGTGCGGACAGGTGGCAGACAACGCCGAAGAACCCATCGGCCCCCAGACCCGGAACATGCTGGCCAAAGTCGATGCCCTGCTCCAGGAAGCCGGCTCCGGGCGGGATCACATTCTTTCCGCCACCGTGTATCTCAGGGACATGAAAGACTTTGCAGCAATGAACAGTGTATGGGATGACTGGGTGCCTGAAGGGCACGCCCCGGCCCGGGCCTGTGTGGAAGCCCGTCTGGCCCGGCCGGACCTGCTGGTAGAGGTCTCCGTCATTGCCGCAGTAAAGGAATAGGTCTTCACCCCCAAACCCGAAAGGAATGCGGCATGGAAAAATTCTTTAAATACACCCTGACCCTTTTGATCAGTACCTTGGCGATCATGCAGTTTTACCAGGTCCTCATGCGCTATGTCTTTGAGCTGCCGGTGATGGGACTGGATGAAATCATGGTCTATCCCACCCTGTGGCTCTATTTTCTGGGCAGCGTGAATGCGTCCCGGGAAGACACCCAGATCAAGGCCAATGTTCTGGATATTTTCATGAAAACCGCCCGGTCGAAACTGATCGTCAGAATCCTGGCGGATCTCATGTCCCTGGTGGTTGCCCTGTGGCTCACCAGGTGGGCCTGGGATTACTGGAAATACGCCCTCAGGGTCTGGAAGGAAAGCGCCACCCTTTACATCCCCACCTTTTATGCGGAATGCGCCTTTCTGATCGGCCTGGTGCTCATGAGCACCTGGGCCGCCTGGCACCTGTCCAGAAATATCAGACACCTCTTCACCCTGCCCACCGTTCCGGAAACGGTGGAAAAACTATCATAAGGAGTCAGGTCATGGAACTGGAAATCGTCACCGTATCGTTTATTTCACTGGGGATTCTTGTACTGCTGCTCAGTTTCGGCGTGCCGCTGCCCTATTGTTTCGGCGGGGCACTGATGAACATGGTCTTTCTGGGCGGCGCCACCATGAAAGGCACCATGGTCTGGGGGTATACCCAGCTGGCCAATCCGGTGCTGCTGTGCATCCCGCTGTTTGTTTTTGCCGGAACCCTCATGAGTGAAAGCGGCATTGCCGCCAGCCTGTTGAAATTCGTGAATGTTTTCGTGGGCCGGATACGCGGGGGACTTGGGGTGGTGACATCGGTGAGCTGTGCCATCATCGGGGCTATTTCCGGCTCCGGCCTGACCGGTGTGGCGGCAACCGGCCCCATCCTGATACCGGAAATGGCATCCAAGGGCTATCCCAGGGGGTATGCCACGGCCCTGGTGGCCAACTCTTCCATTCTGGGGCTGCTGATCCCCCCCAGTGTCACCATGATCATTTACGGGTGGGTGACCGATACGTCCATTCTGGCCTGCTTTCTGGCCACCCTGGGTCCGGGCATACTGATCATGGCCCTGTTCTGCGTGGTCAACCTGGTAATGGCCCGCCGATTCCCGCTGGAACTGGACCCGCCCATGCCGATGAAAGAAACCGTGAAAGAAGGGGTTAAACTGACCTCCCGGGCGATGCCGGCCCTGATCATGCCCCTGATCATCCTGGGAGGTATCTACGGGGGCATCATGACACCTACCGAAGCGGCGGCAGTGGCCGTGATCTATGCCTTTCCAGTGGGATTTCTGGTATACAAGGGGCTGACATTCCAGACCTTTCTCACGGCTGCAAAAAATTCCGCTACTGCCGTGGGCGCCATCATGATCATGATCGTTTTCAGCCTGATGCTCAGCCAGATCTTTGTGATGGAGGATGTGCCCCAGGCCCTGGTGGAAGGGGTGTTCACCATTACCCAGAACAAGCTGATTCTACTGATCCTGATCAATTTTCTGCTGTTTTTCGTGGGCATGATCGTTAATGATGTCACATCCATCATTCTGCTGGGTCCCCTGCTTCTGCCCCTTATGGAGGCCATCGGCATAAGTCCGGTCCAGTTTGCAGCCATCATGGGTGTAAATACCGCCATGGGAGGGGTCACGCCCCCTTATGCCAGCATTCTGTATCTGGCAATGCGCATCGGCAAGGCGGAATTTTCCGATGTGATCAAACCGGCCATGATCCTGATCATTTTCGGTTACGTGCCGGTGGTTTTTTTAACCTCTTTCTGGCCGGATCTTTCCCTTTTCTTCCCGGGTCTGTTCGGATACTGACCAGGCAATGAGCGGCACGGGACCCATGACGTCCCATGCCAGCTCATTAATAATATATGAACCCCATAAACATAAGGAGTAGCAAATGAAAAACGCACGTTGGTTGAAAATGCTGGCCGTGGTCATATCCCTGATTTTCATCGGAACGGCAGTGCAGGCGGCGACCTGGAAAATTTCCCATGTCCGTCCCCAGGGAACTGCCATTGACAAGGATTTGCACTGGTTTGCCGATGAACTGAAAAAAGCCAGCAACAGCAAAATGAAAACCAAAATCTATCCGGCCAGTGCCCTGGGGGATTACACCGTGGTCCAGGAACGGGTGGGGCTGGGTGCCGTGGATATGGCCTGCCAGCCCCCGGCATCTGCTGCGGACAAACGCTTCCAGATGGTATATTTTCCCTATATGGTGGAATCCTGGGAGCAGGCCAGAAAAAATTATTCACCCGGCGCGCCGATCCGGAACATTGTGGGCGAACTGTATGCCTTGCAGGGCATTCAGCTGCTGGCCGCCTGGCCGGTGTATTTCGGCGGTATCAGCCTGAACCGGGATGCCGTGGCCCCGGGGGATCCGGATGCAGCCAAGGGAATCAAGCTCCGGGTGCCGCCCATGAAAACCTTTCAGCTGCTGGCCGACACCACCGGTTACCTGGGAACCCCCATCCCGTTTTCCGATGCATTTACCGCTGTCCAGACCGGTGTGGTGGACGGGGTCATCGGTTCCGGGGCGGAAGGGTATTATTCCTCTTTCAGGGACGTGACCAAGACCTATATTCCCTCCAACACCCATTTTGAGGTGTGGTACCTGATCATTAACAAGGAAACCTATGACGATCTGACACCTGATCAGCAGCAGATCCTCCAGGGGGTGGCGGATGAATTTGAATCCCGGCGGTGGGAATCCGCCAAAGCCGACCAGGCCGCCAATGAAAAACGGCTGGCTGATTTCGGGGCAGACATCGTAAATATCACCCCGGAAGAAATTGCCGCCACCGCAGCCAAGGTACAGGAACTGGTCTGGCCGGAAGTGTTGAAGGATGTGGGGGTTGACTGGGGGCAGGGTGTCCTGGATGCCATCATCAAATAACAGGTAAACTGCTGTAAAACGCTAACAGGCGGGCTGGTATCCATACAAAACGGATTCAGCCCGTTTTCCTTATCCGGATGTTGTAGGCCTTGATCTTCCGGTAAAGCGTGGCCCGGGATATGCCCAGGATTCCCGCAGTTTTCACCATATTGAATTCGGTCTGTGCCAGAGTGGACGTAATCATGTGCCGGGTCATGTCATGCAGCGTGCCTGTCTGATTGATCACGGTCCGTTCCGGTGTATCCGGCAGGTTGAGGTGACCGGGTTCCAGGGTATCTTTGTCACAGAGGTGTATCGCCCGCTGAATGGTGTTTTCCAGTTCCCGGACGTTGCCGGGCCAGGCGTAGGCCGTCAATATATCCAGGGTTTCAAGAGATGGAAAGCAGGGCGAATTGTACTTTTTAAGAAAATATTCCGTCAGTGCCCGAATGTCATCCTCTCCCCGTTCCCTCAAGGGCGGAATGGTAATGGGCAGGATATTCAGGCGGTAGAACAGGTCCTTTCGAAAGCGGTTCTGATCCACGGCATTGATCAGGTTCACATTGGTGGCCGCGATGATCCTGACATCGATGCCGGTGATCCGGGTGCTGCCGATACGCTGGATTTCACCGGTCTGCAACACCCTGAGGAGCTTGACCTGCATGTTGTGGGGCATGTCTCCGATTTCATCCAGCAGCAGCGTACCGCGGTCAGCCAGCTCAAACCGGCCGGGCCTTCCCCCTTTGAGTGCGCCTGAAAAGGCACCGTCCACATAGCCGAACAGCTCACTTTCCATGAGTTCGCCCGGGATGGCCCCGCAGTTCACAGGGATGAAAGGGTGTTTCCGGCGGGGACCTGCATTGTGGATGGCCTGGGCGAACAACTCTTTTCCCGTGCCGGTTTCACCCATGAGCAGGACCGTGGAATCAGACCCGGATGCCCGGCGGGCCAGGCTGACCGCTTTCAAAAATGCCGGCGATCTCCCCACCAGGTGATTGAAGGTAAAAAAGGCATTGTTGCCGGAAAGCTTGTCAGTGATCTTTTTGATGTGCAGGAACTCTTCAAATACCAGCACCACCCCCAGCCGTCTGCCATTGTCTGAAATAACCGGCTGCGCAGAATAGACCAGATGAATCACCCCGCCCGGATGCGTGACATATGATTCTTTCTCTTTCCACTCCTCCGGCTGTCTGTAAACCGCTTCCGGATCGATGGAAAACCCTTTCAGGATGGTGACGGGCTGACCGTCCAGCCGGTTTTGCTTCAATATATGCCGGGCTTTCCGGTTGGTCATCCAGATGCGCATATCATTATCCAGAATCAGCAGACCGGTCTCGGCAGATTCAAGAACATTGCCCAGAAATCCTGAGTACAGAGACAGTTCCCGGTTGCGCCGGATCAGCCGTATCTGCCGCTCTATGGACCGCGCCGCTGACGTCACCATGATCAGTGTGTGGTTGTGGACCAGCTTGTCTTTTCCCGACACCACCAGGGCACCCTGGAGCCGGCCTCCCTGACCAAAGATCGGGGCGGCGGAACTGGTGTACCCATGGGCCTGTACGCAGTAATGATCCTTGTCATTGAGCTGGACAGGGATCTGTTTTTCCAGGCACAGACTGGTGGCAGTGGTGCCCACGTCCTTTTCCAGAAACCGGAATCCGGGTGCATAGTTGCCGGCGGCAAACTCTGCCTGGATGGCGGGATTGCCCGACAGATAAAGGATATATCCTTCCCTGTCCACAATGGCAATGATGAACAGATCCGGGGAAAGCAGGTCGTAAAATTCATCAATGTACTCGCATCCGACTTCCAGCAGGTCTTTGTTTGCGCTTCGCCTGTTTTCCAGCTCTTTTGAAGTAAGCCGTTTCTGTTCCGGACGCCGCTTCTCCTGATCGATCCCGTATTGCCTGGACCGGTGATGGGAATCCATGATTTCCTTCTTCAGCTGCCCTGCAGTTAAAATGGATTTTTTCAATCTTCTCCCTGACCGGCTCATGAGAAACATGTCATAGGTTTGGTTTATGCATATACCGTTTAAACAATGTGTAACATCATCTGGTCATGATAGCACGCACGGACAAAAAGGACAATCCGCGTTATTTCCGATCTTGTATGCAACCCTCAAGGGCATATTTTCAAAAAGATTCAATTTTATGGTGAAGAAACAATTTGTACAAGCATAATAGTTGCTGCTGAATTACGCTACGGTATCCGGAAAAAGAACTCTGATCGCCTGGCCTGTCAGAGGATAAGAACTTGCTTTTTGCTAAAGGGTTACCGCTTTAAATATCAACTGCTCTTTCGGGATTTTCTGCCCCATAAAGTTGACAGCGGTGCGGCCCAGATGTTCCTGCCAAGAGGCAATGTCACGT
>JAABUD010000283.1 GCA_011389555.1 Desulfotignum sp.
GTGCCGCACTCAGGCCCTGATCAATCATGAGATCAAAGATTTTTCAGGCGCTTACATGGCGGTCAAATATGTGGCCGGCCACATGGACAAATACCCGGACACCATCGGCGCCGACACGGTGAACACATTGACCGGCCTCATCCGGTCCCCCCGGTTTGAAAAACAGAAGCAGTCGTATTTTCTGTTTAATGAAGCCGCTGGAGCCTTGAGCCGGCTTGCCGGCCGGGTCAAGGAACCGTTGTCAAAAAGCATCATCCTGGAACTCAACGATATCCTGTATACATCTCATGGAAAACGCCTGCGGGCGGTGAACCAGGCCCTGGGAGAGCTGCCATGGAAACCGGCGGCATCCGATCCTTCGGTCATTGATACCCTGTCTGTTCTGCCGGTAGACCTGAACGGGCTTGTGCCCGGGTCTGCGGCAGGGTTGAAGCAGACCCGATGGCAGGGCCGGAGCCTGATCATCAACACATCCGGCACCGCCTGTGTGGTGCTGAAATTTGCCACCAGCGCCGACAATATCACGGACCTGGCCCGGGAGGCGGCCTGGCTCACCCGACTGCAGAGTTCCGGGGAATATATGGCTGCCGGCGGCTTTGATGCGCCTGTGCCGATTGAACACAAAGGGCACCGGGTGTTTACCATCACTTCTGATCTGCCCGGTGACACTCCTTCTTTCCTGTACAGGCAGATCTGCATCGCGTTTTCGCCCTGCCCCGGCTATTATGAGTACCCCAACGATCCGGGAGGTCTCCAACCCATGTCATGGACCCGGCAGGTGTTCATCAAAAATGCCCGGATCCTGGGTCAGATGACCGTGAAGGGAATCATCCACACGGCGTTGATTCCCTTGTTTCATAACCGGGTCCAGCAGCGGCGGCGCAACGATCAGGGGGCGTATCTGTGGGAACATGCCGGCCGTCTGGACCAGTGGCTGGATTCCTGTCAATATCCCAACTTTGCCCGTTCCGGCCCCAGGGATTTCGAGCACATCGAACAAATTGATACCGGTGCCGGACTGCGCCATTACATAGGCGAACATCTCTTGAGCTTTATCCTGGTGATCGGCAGTGTTTTCAGAAACAAGGCCCCGGACCGCCGGGGCCTGACCCCGGACGCAACCCCTGAAGACACACGGGATCTGTTTGACGGGGCAGCGTTTGAATCCATGATCGCAGACGTCAGCAAGAATTATTTTAAAGGGCTGTGCAAAACGGACCTGCCCCATGAGCTCTTGCAGACCATCCCCCGGCTCACCCGTGCATTGATTCAGACCATGGGATATGATGAGCACATGGAGGAAGTGCTGCGGATCCAGGATCAAAACCGGATGACCAGGGAACAGTATCAGCAGTTTTTACATCAAAGGGGGGTCAAAACCATACCCCCGAAAGGACAGACGGATATTTTGCTGAGCACCGGCCCCCACCTGGGCGGATTCAATCAACGCATTTCCGTTCCGGAACTCATTGAATACCTGTTTCGTTTTTCCGCCCTGGCCGTGTCTCACTGCTTTCTCAATGGACACCGGTTGTCAGGATGAACGGTTTTGGCATAATCCGTTGGACTTTGACGATCCCGGTTGATAAAGTGTCCTGAATGGATGATTTTTTGAGAAAACCAAATCAGCCTGGTACATAGTATCTGGCGGCCGATGCTGTGCCAGCATTCGGGTCTGAACGCCATGCAGCCTATGCGGCCGGGCTTGGTACGTTTGGACTGTGCGACGGGCTTATCACCCCTAAAGGGAAAGCCATGAGAGCCGGGTCCGTGGTGGCAAATGCATTGACCGCTGCCCGGTTCGGGCCCTGACGACTGCCGGCCACGACAAAGAAACCTGCCGTCAGCATCTGATCGGTTCCAGATAACCAATGATCCGGTTAAAAAATTATGGAGGAGGAATATGGAACGGAACATCGTGATGATTCATGGAATGTGGGGAGGGGGATGGCATTGGGAACACTATCAGCATTTTTTCACGGAACAGGGATATCAGTGTCACACCCCTTATCTTCGGTATCACCATGTCGACCCAAAAGCCGAGCCGGATCCAAGGCTCGGCACCACCGGTCTTCTCGATTATGCCCGGGATCTGGAAGCCTACATTGAAGAAAAGGGATTCAAGGAAAAGCCGATCCTCATGGGCCATTCCATGGGGGGCCTGGTGGCCCAGATCCTTGGTGCCCGGGGAGTCGCTTCCGCGCTGGTGCTCCTGACCCCTGCGTCCCCCGCCGGGATTATGGCATTGAAATTTTCCGTGTTAAAAACGTTCTGGCCTGTATTGTGTCAATGGGGGTTCTGGAAAAAACCGCATACCCTGCCGCTGAAAACGGCCCAATACGGAATTATGCACCTGATGAGCGAAAATGATCAACTGACCCATTACAGCCGGTTCGTTCCGGAATCCGGGAGAGCGGCCACAGAGATCGCGTTCTGGCTGCCGGGGGCCCGGGTCGATGCATCCCGGGTGCAATGCCCTGTTTTGGTGGTGGCCGGCAGGGAAGACCGCATTACACCGGCTCCGGTGGTGAAAAAGGTGGCTGAAAAATACGGGGCGTTTCCGGAGAATTACAAATGCTTTGATCGTCATGCCCATATGGTGGTTTGTGAACCGGGGTGGGAGGAAGTGGCCGGGTTTGTCGGACAGTGGTTGAAACAAAATCGGCTGGATCCGGCCGCCTGATGTCTAAAAAAAGTTGGATCCCCCGTCAAGATTAGGATAAAACAGTCCATTACGATGAAACTTGTTTCAATTCACCTCGAAAAAAAGGACACCAATGACTGCCACACAAACGCCTGTCTGTATCGATCCGTCCCCGTGCTCGGGCTGCGGCACCTGTATCCGCGTCTGTCCCTCAGACATTATTTCCCTTAAAAACCAAAAGGCCCGGGCCGCGCCGGACACGGACACGGCAAGGTGCCTGGTCTGCGGCCACTGCAAGGCGGCCTGCCCGGAAAACGCCATTGATATCCCGGCCCTGGATCCGGGCCTGCATGATTTCTCCACCTTTGATCTGGATCCGGCCTGGCTGCCCCCGGGCAAAGGGGTTCTCACCTCGGACCTGGCCCGGCTGATCTGCTCCCGGCGGTCCTGCCGGAACTACAACCCAACACCCGTAAACAAAGAAATGCTCCAGGACCTGATCCACCTGGCCGTGTTCGCCCCGTCCGGCACCAACTCCCAGGCCTGGACCTTTACCTGTTTGACCTCCCGATCCGAGGTTCTGGTCCTGGGAAACGCGATCAAGGATTTTTTCAAGCGTCTGAACAGGAAAGCGGAAAACATGATATTGCGAAAAGCCCTGGCCCTGGTGGGTGCCGGGACCCTGGATCACTATTACAACAACTATTATGAATCCGTTAAAACCGCCATTGAACAGATGGAGACGGAAAACCGGGACCGGCTTTTCCACGGCGCCCCCGCAGTCATCCTCATCGGGTCATCCCCCGGGGCTTCCTGCCCCAAAGAAGATGCCCTGCTGGCCGCCGGCAATATCCTGCTGGCCGCCCACACCATGGGTCTGGGCACCTGCCTCATCGGATATGTCGTGGCGGCCACGGAAGCAGACCGATCCATCCAGCAAAAACTGGGAATTCCAGATTCGGAAACCATTCATGCGGCCGTGGCGTTGGGTTATCCCGATGAAACCTTTCAGCGCATCTCCGGCAGAAAACAGCCGACAATAAGGTTCCGGTGAATTCATAAACCAAAGATAACATCAAGGAGAAACGCATGTCTCAATGTCGGTGAAGACGAAGTCCAGTTCGGCCCGTCCACCACCCAGAACCTGTATGTCCTGCCCAACCAGGGACATTTCTTCAACGCCCATCTGGACCGGAAAAAAATGATGCCGGCCGGCCAGGGCCACTTTTACGGTGTCCGCCCGCTGATGGGAATGAATATCCCCATCGAGACAGGGGTTCTGCGGTTATCGTTTCTCCATTACACCACCAAAGATGAGATCAGGCAGCTCATTAAGATGTTTAAGCTTTGGGGATATGTCCCGGTTCCACGGTATGAGATTTCCAAGAGCTTTGAACAGCATCGCGCATGACCACCATGAGCCCGGGCCATTGTTCGACCTGTTTGTCATTCCCGCAGCCATCCCCCTGACTTTCACCGGGGTGGAAGCGGCCCGTCATTTCAAGATACCGGTATGGGGATACCTGATCCGGAAATGGGGCTGCATCCCCATTGAGCGGAAAAACCTGGAACAAGCCAGAGAAAGCCTGGCGCTGGCAAAACAGACCCTGGACAGCGGCCTTTCCATCGCCATCCTTCCCGAAGGCCACCGGAAACGCACCGGAAAAATGGGACCGTTTAAAAAAGGCCCCTTCCACCTGGCAAAGGCCACCTGCGCCCCTTTGGTGCCCTTTGGCATCAACGGGCTTTACCAATTTCAGCACAAGGGCGGATTGGTCATCACCCCCGGTGAGGTGACGGTCAGGATCGGCCGCCCCATTCCGCCCGACGAATATGCTCATCTTTCAGTCGACGAGCTGAGACGTCTGATGTTTACAAAGATAAAGGCCCTGGCCGGCTGAACATATTTATGGGTACCCAAATCATTCAAAAACTGTTAATTACCGTTGATACAGAAAAATTCGGGCCCCGGCCTGGTTGGGTTTTGAAAAAAATAAAAAAACAAGGATTTCATCCATGAATAATTGGTGCAGAAAACAGTTGTGGGTTCGGTCAGTAAGGGGAGAATCTGTATGTCAATGAAGGGAAAACCCACTTATCAAGAACTGGAAACACGGATTCAGGAGCTAGAGAACGCAGAGTCTGAATGTACTTTTGCAGAAGACCGCTTGAAGAAAATATTCAACAATACACACGATGCCATCTTTATTCACGATCAGGAGGGAAAAATTCTTGATGTCAACCACAAGATGTGCCGGATATATGGGCTGACAAAAGAAGAAGCGCTTGACGTGACGATTGAAGATGTTTCCAGTACCAGGATGTCAATGACAGTTCTGCTGGAAAGATGGCAAAGGGTATTAAATGGTGAAACATTGCTGTTCGAGTGGGAAGCCCGCAGGCCAAAAGACGACAGCATATTCAATGTTGAGGTGTCAATCCGGAAGATCGGTTTTGATGACAAGGATATCATACTCGCCAATGTTCGCGACATCACGGAGCGGAAAAAGACAGAGGAGACGCTCAGGGAAAGCGAGGAGCGGTACCGGACAATTCTCGATGAAATGTCTGAAGGGTATCACGAGGTGGATCTGGCCGGGAATTTCACTTTTTTCAACGACGCGTTCCTCAACCTTTTCGGTTACAGCCGTGATGAAATGATGGGCACCAGTTTCAGCTGCTATGCCGCAGAGGAGGCGATCGCAACAAAAATTTATCGCGTCTATAACGAGACCTACCGGACAGGGGTGCCGATTCAACACTGTGAATGGGACATTCTACGGAAGGATGGCCAAAGGCGGACGCTGGAATTTTACGCGTCTCTTCTCAAAGATTCACAAGGAATTCCCACGGGGTTCCGGGGAATCGTCCGTGACATCACACAGCACAAGCAGGCCGAACAGGAGCGGGAAAAACTCCAGACCCAGCTCATCCAGGCCCAGAAGATGGAGTCCGTGGGCAGGCTGGCAGGTGGCGTTGCCCATGACTTCAACAATATGCTGGGGGTGATCCTGGGACATGCGGAACTGGCCCTGCAAAAGGCCAGGAACAACCAGGATCCCTGTTCCGGCCTGGAGAAAATTCAAACCGCTGCCCGGCGGTCGGCGGATCTGACGAAACAACTGCTGGCATTTGCCAGAAAACAGATCATCGAGCCAAAAGTACTGGATCTGAACCACACGGTGGAAAACATGCTCAGCATGCTGCGGCGGCTCATCGGTGAAGACATCGATCTGTCCTGGGTGTCGGCCCGGAAATTGTGGCCGGTGAAAATGGACCCGTCCCAGGTGGACCAGATTCTGGCCAATCTGTGTGTGAATGGCCGGGATGCCATTACCGGCGTGGGCAAACTCACCATTGAAACGGGCATGAAAACCTTTGATCCGGCCTATTGCGCAGACCATGAAGGCTTTATCCCGGGTGACTTTGTCATGCTGGCCGTCAGTGATGATGGCTGCGGCATGGGCAATGACATCCTGGAAAACTTGTTCGAACCCTTTTTCACCACCAAGGAAACAGGCAAAGGCACGGGCCTCGGCCTGGCTACCGTCTATGGTATCGTGAAACAGAACAACGGCTTCATCAACGTTTACAGCGAACCCGGTCAGGGGTCCACTTTCCGGATCTACCTGCCCCGGCAGCCCATGTCCGCTGAAGAAACTTCTGCCGACGGCCATTCACCGATTGAGGCCCCCACGGGCACGGAAACTGTTTTACTGGTGGAGGATGAACCCGATATTCTGGATATGACCCGGACAATGCTTGAACAAAAGGGATATTGCGTGCTGGCTGCTGCATCCCCATCCGCTGCAATCGAGATGGCCCGTGCCCGGACAGACAGGATAGACCTTCTCATAACGGATGTCATCATGCCGGAAATGAACGGCCGGGACCTGGCTGAAAAGCTGGCAAAACTGTATCCTGAAATTCAATTGTTGTTCATGTCTGGTTATACTGCCAATGTCATTGTCCATCAGGGGATGCTCAATGATGGGGTGGCGTTTCTTCAGAAACCTTTTTCCATCCATGAGCTGGCTGAAAAGGTGCGGAATGTTTTGGATAGGGTTCCGGGCAACGCCTGAGCATACCTGACTTTCACTGGCCGGGGAGGAATATGGTATCGCGGTTCTCAATGTATGGGAGATCATCGGGTTGATGCCCGAAACCTCCTGAAAGGGGAAAAAATATGCGAAAAAATTATCAGTTGAAAACAAAACTCGTTGTAATGATTGCCGGAATGATATTGTTTTCCTGTGCCATTGTCCTGGTGGTGGGTGTTTCATTTCTCAGAAACGCCGTCCATGGTGAGAAGCAGTCGCAGACCCGGGAGTTTGTCAATCTGGGGCTGGCAGTCCTTGGGCATTATCATGAAATGGAGCAGCAGGGTACCCTGACAAGGGAACAGGCCCAGAATATGGCCAAAATGGCCATCAAGGCGATGACATTCGGGGAAAACAACAAGGACTATTACTGGATCAATGATTTTCACCCGCGAATGATCATGCATCCGTTCCGACCGGATTTGGACGGGAAGGATCTGTCAGGAGTCAAAGATCCGGATGGATTGGCTCTGTTCGTTGAAATGAAAAGGGTTTGCCGGGAAAAAGGAAGCGGGTATGTTCCCTATAAATGGCAGTATTATGACGAGACTGACAGAATCGAGCCCAAATTGTCCTATGTCGCTGAATTCAAGCCCTGGCAATGGATTATTGGAACAGGGGTGTATGTTAACGATGTCGGCCGGATGGTGAACAATTCTGCCGGTATTCTACTTGGGATATCTTTGATTGTGGTTCTGCTGGCAGGGGCGGTTTCATTTTTTATCATCCGGGGGATCAGCACTAATCTGATCCGCATCGCCCGGGGGATGAGCCAAGGTTCGGACCAGGTGGCTTCCGCTTCGGGTCAGGTGTCATCGTCCAGTCAGTCTCTGGCGGAAAGTGCGTCGGAGCAGGCTGCTTCCATCGAGGAGAGCTCTTCGTCCATGGAAGAGATGGCTTCCATGACCAAACAGAATGCAGAAAACGCGGGTAATGCCGATGGGTTGATGAAAGATACCAACCAGGTGATCGATTCGGCCAACACCTCCATGCAGCAGTTGACCCGGTCCATGGATGAGATCTCCAAAGCCAGTGAGGAAACCTCCAAAATCATCAAAACCATCGATGAGATCGCGTTCCAGACCAACCTGCTGGCATTGAACGCGGCCGTGGAAGCGGCCCGGGCCGGGGAGGCCGGAGCCGGATTCGCCGTGGTGGCAGATGAGGTGAGAAACCTGGCCATGCGGTCCGCGGACGCGGCCAAAAACACGGCCCAGCTCATCGAGGGTACGGTGAAAAAAGTGGATGGCGGGGCCAGACTGGTGTCTGACACCAGCGAGGCATTCGCTAAAGTGTCTGAGAGTGCCCAAAAAGTGGGCACCCTGGTGGCGGAGATCACCCAGGCTTCCAGAGAGCAGTCCAACGGCATCGATCAGGTGAACATCGCCATTTCCGAGATGGATAAGGTTGTGCAGCAGAACGCGGCCAATGCCGAAGAATCTGCCTCTGCATCCGAAGAAATGAACGCCCAGGCCGAACAGCTCAAGGGCTATGTGGCTGACCTGGTGCTGATAGTGACTGGAAAAAGCAGTCAGGACCAGGGCGGTTATCAATCCCGGCCTGCCAGAACCGCTACGGCTTACCAAACTAAAAAAGCGCGACCGGCTCACCGCCTGGCATCCCGGAAAACCTCGGAAGTGAGGCCGGACCAGATGATTCCTTTTGATGATGACGAGGATTTCAAAAACTTCTGATCCGGCAGGCAAAGAGCTGCTTGCTTAACTGCATGAACCAGATGCCGAAAGGCATCGCGGTTTTACCGGATCAGATCAGGCCGGTGGAAAAAGCGATCATGAACTGGCCCGCATAATACAGGGGCAGGCCCGCGGCCCGGTTGACAAACGCTTTTGTGACAAACCGCTGGCGGGCCACGAAGATGTCGGACACATAAAACAGCAGGGCCCCGCCAAAGACCAGGGCACGGGCTGCTGGATCAAGGTCCGGGTTGTTCATGAGCGCGGCAGCGCAGATGACCATGGCCGTGATGATCACGATATAGGCGATGACCGGAATCCGCATCTCTCCCAGGTGGGGCCGCAGCCACAAAAAGACACAGGTACTCAGACCCAGGCAGATCAGGGCGGCCGCCCATACCAGGGGTCCGGTGACACCCAAGGTCACAAACGCGGCCACGTACAGGATATGGCCGGCCAGAAACGCGGCCAGCCCGGCCGTAAACACCTTTCGGCTGGAAGAAAAAATCAGGCAGACATCCCCGATCAGGCACAGGAGCAGGCCGGTCAGGACCAGGGGATAATAGGGGGTATCGGCATGCGGCTGGATCATGGCCGTGACAATGAACAGCACAGACAGCAGCGGCTTGGTGAGCAGCTCGCCGAATATGGATTCCTGTCTGGACGCATACAGCAGCCCTGCCAGAAGCAGGGGAGCGGCAGCAAAAATCATATAGATCATAACACACCTGAAAAAACAGCGGCAGGAGGCCGATCGGCTTCCTGCCGCTGAATGAAGTGAAGAGGATTCAAAAAAAACAAAGGCGATACCGGACGTCAGCGGTTTTTCCACTCGGCCCGGCGTTTTTCCTCGAAACTGGCGATGCCTTCCAGGGTGTCTTCGGTTTTCATCAGGGTTTTGAGGAAATAGTTGGACACCAGGTCCACGCCCTGGGAGAAGCTGGTGCCGATGTGGCGTTTCACGGCCTGTTTGTTGAGCCGGAGGATCAAGGGCGATGCCATGCAGATCTCCTTGACATAGGCTTCTACGGCGTCCTTGAATTCGTCGTCGTCCGCCACCTGGCTGACAAATCCCATTTTCCGGGCCTGTTTGGCTTTGTAGATTTTGCCCGTGGTGAGCACCTCGGTGGCCTTGGCCGGACCCACCAGCTCGGGCAGACGCAGGGCCGCATAGGGCGGGAAAAAGCCCAGCTTGATTTCGGGCTGGCCGAACTTGGCGTTTTTGCTGGCAATGATGATGTCGCAGGCAATGGCCAGTTCCATGCCCCCGCCCAGGCAGGCCCCATGGACCGCACCGATCACGGGGATGTCGATCATGTTGATCAGCTCGAAAATCCGGTTGAACACGGCCACCATTTCGTCCACCTGCTCGGGCTTGTGGTCGCCGACTTCCACGCCGGCGCAGAAGCTGGGGCCTTCCCCGTTGATCACCAGGCATTTGAGATGGTCATCGGCGGCAATGGCTTCCAGCTCCGCGTTCAGCTCTTTCATCATGGGGATGTTGAGTACATTGTGTTTGGGCCGGTTCAAGGTGATCCGGGCCACCTGGTCGTCTTTCTGGACGGTTAAAAATTCAGATGCTGACATATGTGCCTCCTGTATCTAATGCAGGTTTTCAAAGGTGCCGGTCCGGCATATGTCAGGTATCATATACCGGACCGGTGTGCATGTCCATATCCCGATTCAGGGATCGATCACCCCCGGATGATTCTGGGGGTGATCAGATGGTGCTGGGGACAGATGGATTTCGGGTTCTGGTAGGCGCAGCCGGCAAAGGCCTTGAGATAGTTTCTCAGTTCCTTCATCTTCACCACCTCATCCACCATCCCGTGTTTGGCGCAATAGGCCGGTCTGGAATTGTCGTGGTATTCCCTGGCCAGGGTGTTCATCTTCTCGATGATGGGCTCCAAAGGCCGGCCCGCATCCTTTTCCTTGACCAGGCGCCGGGAATAGCTGGCAGCCGCCGCGGTTTCCCCGTGCATGACATAGATCTCCGTGGTGGCGACCCCCAGGGTAAAGGCGTTGTGCCGGTTGGCCGTGGGGCCGCCCATGACATAGTGGGCCGCGGCCGTGCCCTTGCGCAGGGTGATCAGCATCATGGGGATGTCCGTCTGCTGGATGGAGTAGATCAATGACTGGCCCAGCCCCAAAAGCTCGGCTTTTTCCGCGATATCCCCCACATCGATGCCCGAGGTGTCCTGGAACCAGATCAAGGGAATCCGGTCTCTGCCGCACAGGGTGACAAACTCGTTCATCTTGATCAGGCCCTGGCGGTAGAGCTTGCCGCCGATGCCCGGATAGTCCGCGTATTCCGGGTAGCCTTCCCCCAGCCAGCCCTGGTTGTTGCCGAGGATGCCCACCAGGTACCCGTCCATTTTCACCAGGCCCGTGTAGATTTCCGGGCCGTAGTCGGGTTTGTATTCCATGTGTTCGCTGCCGTCCACCAGGCGGGACAGCACCTGCCGGAAATCATAGATCTGCTTCTGGTTGACCGGAATCAGACGGGCCACATCTTCGGCGGAAAATGCCGGTTCCTTGGGTTCGGCCACCCGGAAGAACTTGGGATTGTAGGCGGGCATGTCTTTCATGTAATCCTTGAGCCCGTCCAGCACCCCTTTTTCCTCTTCATACACATACCGGAAAAACCCGGTGTGATCGTGGTGGACCTCCACGGATCCCGGGGGTTTGCTTGTGTATTGTTTGGCCGCATCGATCAGCTGTTCCGCGCCTTCCATGTCAAAATAGCCTTTGGGGGACATGCCGCTTAAAATGCCGCCGCCGCCCACGGCGATGTTGCAGTTCTTGTGGGCGAACAGGATGGTGGGGCTGATGCCCTGGTATCCGCCGCCGGCCGGGTTGGTGCCGTAGATGCCGGCCAGGACGGGAATGCCCATCTGTTCCAGTTCGGCATGGCGGTAGAACGTGGTGCCGGAACCTCTGCGGTTGGCATAGAATTTTTCCTGTTCCGTGAGTTTCACGCCGGAGCAGTTCACCAGCCACACCAGCGGGACATTCAGCCGCTTGGCCAGGTTGGTGGCCCGGAAGATGTTTTCCGGCTGGCCCGGCAGCCAGGCCCCGGCCATCACCTTGTTGTCGAACCCGATCACCACGGCCCATTTGCCCGAAATCTGGGCCAGGCCGTCAATGACGTTGGTGGTGCCTTCTTCATTGTCTTCCGGGTTGAAAAGGGTATGCAGCGGGTGCCAGGTGCCGGGATCCACCAGGTATTCCAGGCGCTGCCACACGGTCATGCTGCCCCGGGCATTGAGTTTTTCAGTGGGCATGCCCGCGTTTTTCACTTTTTCCACTTCCGCGTCAATGCCGGCTTCCACCTCTTCCACCTGCTGAACGTTTTTTCCTGAATTTTTCAACTGCCCTTTGTTGAGTTCCTTGCCAAAGGGTTCCATTTTTTCAAAATACTGTCGCATAAAAGACTCCTGAAGAAATTTTATTATTAGGGGTTCACCGGGATCGGCTTTGCAGAAGGCTGCATCCACCGGCAAATATACACACTTGACTTTAAAATTTTCATTAAGTATAGAATTGAAAGCACCCGAAAGCAACCGGTCCGATAAAAGACCGGGTGCCGTTTTCCTGACATGACGTCAACAACCTGTTCAATCATGCAAACCAACCAACCAAAGGAGATCTGAATGAGCACTGAGATTTTAGCCCCCATGCCCGGTACCATTATCGAGGTATCTGTCGAACCCGGTGATGCAGTTGAAGAAGGCCAGGAAATGCTGGTCCTGGAAGCCATGAAAATGGAAAATCCTATTGTGGCCACTGTGGACGGAACAATCAAGGAAGTGACCGTCAACGTGGATGACAAAGTAGCCGCCAACCAGGTGATGGTGGTGATAGAATAGTTTTTTCCGGTCGTACACCCGGTATTTTCATTGGAATGTGCGGCCGGATACTGCAAAAAAATCTGTTGTGGTTTCATCTGAATTTTTGGTTTGATTTCACTGCAACTGCCTGAAAATCAATCGTCTGTAGCTCCCCAAGCCTGTTTCATAATATAAAACACTGTTCTATTCTCAACAAGATAGGAAGAATGGCCTGGGTTTGTCAAGTGATTTTTTAATCATAAATTTAATCATATTTTTCTTGACAACCGGGGGTATTTTTTGATTAGCTGACTCGTTATATGAAACGATGTTTTAACATGTAAAACAAACCAACGGGTAAAATCATTCCTGTGAGACAAAAAGCAGCGCCGGCAAAACCAACGGAAATCCGGAAACTCAATGCCATTGAAAAAGCCCTGGAAATCATGCTCAAATTTCAGGATATCAAGGCCGGCTGGGGTATCCGGGAATTGTCTGGTGAACTGGGTTTCAGTCCGGCAACGGTCCAGCGGATTCTGACCGTGCTCAAATCCTACGGGTTTGTCCGCCAGGATGTCCGGACCCGGCAGTATTCTGTGGGCAATATTTTTTACCGGTTCCTGGAAAACCTGAACCAGTCCAGCAACCTGACCGGTATCGGCCGGCAGTTTCTCGAAGACCTGGCCCGGCAGACCCATGAAACGGTGTACCTGAACGTGATCCAGGGGAACCTGCGCATCTGCATCGATTCCATTGAATCCACCCGGGTTCTCAAGGCGGGCATGCCCGTGGGCAATCAGTCCCCCCTGTATGCCGGGGCATCGGCCAAATGTCTGCTGGCATTTTCATCCGAAGCGTTCCAGCAGGAATATGCGGATGTGATTTTCCCGACCCCCATGACGGACAACACCATCGTGGACAAAGACGCGCTGGCCGCGGAACTGAAAAAAATCGTGCTCCGGGGCTATGCCGTCAGTCTCGGGGAACGTACGCCGGGCATCGGGTCTGTGAGTGCCCCTGTATTTGATTACCGGCAGCGGATTCTGGCCAGCCTGAGCCTGGCGGTCCCGGAAATCCGGACCCGGGACAAAACGCATTTTTCTTATTGTATCAACGTATTGATGGATTCGGCCCGGGCCTTTTCCCGGGCCATGGGCCAGTCTGTCACCCATCATAACCCCATACCCCAACATATGTAAATTTGTAAGGAGACAACATGGATTTTACATTACCCAAGGATCTTCAGATGATCCAGAAAGAAATCAGAAATTTTGCCAGAAAACAGATCGAGCCCTATGCGGATGAATGGGATGAAAACCACTACCTGCCCATCGAGGAAGCCATGCGTCCCCTGGGCAGAGACCTGGGATGTTTCGGCACCGTGATCCCGGAGGAATACGGCGGAGAAGGCATGGACAACGGATTTCTGGCCGCCATGATCATCACCGAGGAACTGGCCCGGGTATCTTCCTCTCTGCGGGTGCAGGTGAACATGCAGATGCTGGGATGCGCCTACACCATCTACAAGTACGGCAACGAAGAGGTACGCAAAAAATATGTGGAAAAACTGTGCACGGCCGAATACATCGGCGGATTCGGCATCACGGAGCCGGATGCGGGCTCCGATGTCATGGCCATGGCTTCCACGGCCGAGGACAAAGGGGACCACTGGCTGATCAACGGGTCCAAAACCTGGATCTCCAACGCCCATGTGGCCGACTGCCTGCTCTTTTATGCGTACACAGACAAGGCGGCCGGTTCCAAGGGGCTGTCTGCATTTGTCATCGAACCCAAAAATTTTGACGGCATCAAAACCTCTTCTCTGGAAAAACTGGGATCCCACTCCTCCCCCACGGGTGAACTGTTCTTGGACAATGTCAAGGTACCCAAGGAAAATCTGCTGGGCAAACCCGGTGACGGGGCCAAGATCGTGTTCTCCTCTTTGAACCAGACCCGGCTGTCTGCGGCAGCCGGCGGTGTGGGCCTGGCCCAGGCCTGCCTGGATGCAGCCATCAAATACTGCAACGACAGAAAACAGTTCGGCAAGAAAATCTGTGAGTTCCAGATGAACCAGGACATGATCGCACAGATGGCCGCGGAAATCGAGGCAGCCCGTCTGGTGGTGTACAAGGCGGCCGCAGCCAAGGACAAAGGCCAGCTCAACAACGGCCTGG
>JAABUD010000284.1 GCA_011389555.1 Desulfotignum sp.
TCCAGAATGGGTTTGAGGGGCTGGGTCACCATGGCCTGGATGGTCAACACGGAGATGGGCAGCTTGATGCCCAGAAATCCATGAATCAGGGCAGCGGAATACCCGCCCGCGGAAATCATTACCTGTTTGGTATTGATGACACCCCTGTTGGTGACCACGGCCGTGACTTTGCCGTTTTTGGTGGTAATATCCGTGGCTTCGGTCTGCTGATGAATCTCCACGCCCATTTTGGCCGCCCCTTTGGCCAGTCCCCAGACCACTGCGTCATGCCGCACCACACCGCCTGGCGGATGATACATGGCCCCGTGGATGGGAAAGGTGATGTCCTCGGAAATATTCAATGCCGGCACCAGTTCCTTGGCCTCCTTGGCATCGATCAGATGGGATTCCACCCCATGGAACTGGGCTGTGGCAATGTTCATGCGGGCTGCGTTCATGGCGGCCTCGGAATGCATGAGGTTGAGGTTCCCGCAGTTGTTGAACATCAGGTTGTAATCCAGTTCCCTGGTGAGAACCGGCCACAGGTCCAGGGCTTCCTTGTAAAGCGGCACATTGTGCTGGGTCCGCTGATTGGCGCGCACAATAGCCGTGTTCCTGCCGGCACCGCCGTATCCGATATAGTTCTTTTCAATGATCGCTATATCGGTGATGCCATGCTCTTTGGCCAGGTAGTACGCGGTGGCCAGACTGTGAAGTCCGCCCCCGATGAGAACCACATCATAACTTGATTTCAGTTTGGTTTTTTTGCCCCACATGGGTTTGTTTTTCAAAAACATTGGCCTTCTCTTCATTTAGATATTGTTATTATTTTTCGACATACCCAGTTCGTCAATACGCTATGAAAGAAATCATGTCAAGAACTTTATTAAAAAATGATAGTTTTTCTTTCATTTGCGCTTGACAAAACAAACTATCTGGATTAAACCTCAATAAAATCAATAAAGTACAAAATGAACCGTTCATGATAAAAAATATTCACTTAAATAAGGCTGTTACAATGAATGATTTGGCATCACACCCGGTGATCGATGATATTTCCAGCAAACTGGATTCTTTGACCCCCAAAGCCCAGGCCCTGGGCAACTATATCATGCTCAACCCGGCCAAGGTGGTGTTCATGACCACCAAGGAACTGGCGGAAGCCTGTGAAGTCAGTGAAGCCACGGTGGTCCGGTTCGTGGCCACCATGGGATACAAGGGATATTCGGACTTTCAGGATGCGCTCAAGGATTTCATCAACACCGGCTTGAGTCTGCCCGACCGGGTGAATCTCAAAGGCATTGACGCCCCCGGGCTGGACCGGCTTCACCGGGGAATCCTGGAGGAACTCAACAACCTGAAATACCTGTACGAAAATATCGATGTGGAACGTATGAACCAGTTCATCTCCCACATGGACACCACCCCGTTCATCTATGTCACCGGCTCCCGGCTGTCCTACACTTTTGCCTACTACCTGGGCTGGTCGTTGACCAAGGTGCGCAAGGGGGTCCAGATCCTCAAAGGCAGCGACTCCACGGCCATGGACATGCTGGCCAATGCCCCGTCCCGGAGCGTGGTGATCCTCACCGCCACCACCCGGTATCCAAACGAGCTCATCAAGCTGAGCAAGATGATCCGGCGGTGCGGCCACACGCTCCTGGTGCTCACCGACTCCAGCATCTCACCGGTGATTCCCTTTGCCCATCTGTCCCTGGTGGTGCCGTCCAAATCCATCCCCTTTATCGGCAACGTGTCCGGCGTGCTGGCCGTGATCCAGTACATGGTCCAGGAGCTGGCCAACCGGAAAGGCGAGGCATTGCGGGATTATCAGGAACAACTTGAACAGGTGTATCTGGAAAATGACCTGCTGTTCAACATCGATCCCAAATAACCAAAATGATAGATGATCTGTCTTTGATCAGTTTTGGCATTTTGTTTGTCACCGGCTTATGTGCCGGGTTTGTGGATGCCATTGCCGGCGGGGGTGGACTCATCGCTTTGCCGGTGCTGCTGGCGCTGGGACTGCCCCCGGCCCAGGCACTGGGCACCAACAAACTCCAGGGCAGTTTCGGGACCTTTTCAGCGGCCGCCAACTTCATCTCCAAAGGCCTGGTGGACATCCGGCAGTGCTGGATCGGCATGGGATACACCCTGTGCGGCGCGATCCTGGGGGCAGTGGTCATCCAGCGTATGGACCCCGGGTTTATCCGGCACCTGATTCCGGTCTTGCTTCTGGGGGTGTTTTTTTATACCCTGTTTTCCAAAACTCTGGGATTGCAGCCGGGAGCCCCGAAAATGGGACGAAACCTGTTTTTCATGCTGTTCGGGATCGGGCTGGGGTTTTACGACGGATTTTTCGGTCCGGGTACCGGTTCGTTCTGGACCGGTGCCCTGCTGATTTTTCTGGGGCTGGACATGACCGGGGCCGTGGGCACCACCCGGGTGATGAACTTTGTGTCCAATATCGTGGCACTGAGCGTGTTCATCATCGGCGGCAACGTGCTGTGGTCCGCCGGGCTGGTCATGGCCGCCGGCCAGGTGATCGGGGCCCGGGCCGGTTCCGGTCTGGCCATCCGGAAAGGGGCCGTGTTTATCCGGCCGTTCTTTCTGACCGTGGTGTTTATCACCATTGTCCGGCTCATGTATGTCAACTATGGGTAGCAAGGTTCGCTGCCCCCAAACCGTATGAAAGAGGAAAAACATGTTACAGACTCAGCAAGAACTGCTCACCCTGTTGTCCGATATCGGCATTGAATACACCTGCCATGAACACCCCCCCGTGTTTACCGTGGAAGAGGCGGCTCAGCACCAGCACGGCATCGAAGGCGCCCACAGCAAAAATCTGTTTTTCAAGGACAAGAAGAAAAATCTGTTTCTGGTGGTGACCCTGGCGGACAAACCCATCAAAATCAAGGAAGTGGCCAAAAAAATCGGGGGCAACAACATGTCCTTTGCCAAACCCGACCTGCTCATGGAGGTGCTGGGCATGATCCCGGGTGCGGTCACCCCGTTTGCCGCCGTCAACATAAAAGACCATGCAGTCAAAATCGTTCTGGATGAAGAACTGATGGCCCATGACCTGCTCAACTTTCACCCGCTGGAAAACACGGCCACCACCACCATCCGGTCCCAGGATCTGGTAAAGTTCCTGGAACACTGCGGCCAGTCACCCGAGGTCATCCGGTTGTAGAAAACACGTTGTCACAAGGAGGCATGTCATGAGATCCTGTCTCGGCGCCGTGGATCAGGGTACCACCAGCACCCGGTTCATCATTTTTGACAAGGACGGCGGCATGGTGGCCGTCAGCCGGATGGAACATGACCAGATCTGCGAAAAACCCGGGTGGGTGGCCCATGACCCGGCCCGGATCCGGGACAACACCTTCGCGGTCATTGAAAAGGCACTGAAAAAAGCCGGCCTCACCGGCAGGGATCTGGCCGCTGTCGGGGTCACCAACCAGAGAGAGACTGTGGCCGCCTGGGACCGGCACACGGGACAACCATTGTATCATGCCGTAGTCTGGCAGTGCGCCAGAAGTGACGAAATCTGCCGGAACCTGGATGCCGTGTACGGCAAAGACTGCTTCCGGCAGCAGACCGGTCTGCCCACGGCCACCTATTTTTCCGGTCCCAAGATCAAATGGATGATGGACCATGTGCCCGCGGTCCGGCAGGCTGTGGAAAACGGGTCTGCCCTGTTCGGCACCATGGACACCTGGGTGATCTGGAACCTCACGGGCGGACCGGGAAAAGGAAACCATGTCACGGATGTGACCAATGCCTCCCGGACCCTGCTCATGAACCTGAACACCCTGGACTGGGATCCGGATATTCTGGAAATTCTCGGAATTCCCCGGGACTGCCTGCCGGCCATTGTGCCCTCGTCCGACCCGGCCGCGCTGGGCAGGACCGATGCCGCCGGCCCCCTGGGAGACGGCGTGACCGTGGGGGGTGCCTTAGGAGACCAGCAGGCCGCTTTGTTCGGCCACACCTGCTTTGCCCCGGGGGAGGCCAAAAACACCTATGGTACGGGGTGTTTTCTGCTGTTCAATACGGGACACGACATCACGGTGTCAAACCACGGCCTGCTCACCACCCTGGGATACCAGATACAGGGGGAGAAACCCGTGTATGCGCTGGAAGGGTCCATTGCCTATGCCGGGGCCCTGGTGCAGTGGGTCCGGGACAACCTGGGGCTGATCACTTCCGCGCCGGAAATCGAGGATCTTGCCAACACGGTTGAAGACAACGGGGATGTGTATTGCGTACCCGCGTTTTCAGGGCTGTTCGCCCCTTACTGGCGGGCCGATGCCCGGGGGGTGATCACGGGGCTGACCCAGTTTGCCAACAAGGGCCATATCGCCCGGGCCGTACTGGAGGCCAGTGCGTTTCAGACAAAGGATATTGTGGCGGCCATTTCAAAAGACCTGGGTCAGGACCTGAATCTCAAGACCTTGAAAGTGGACGGCGGCATGGTGGAAAACCGGACTTTGATGCAGTTCCAGGCCGATATCCTGAACGTGGATGTGATCCGGCCCAGGGTCACGGAAACCACGGCCCTGGGGGCGGCCTACGCTGCCGGTCTGGCCGTGGGATTCTGGCCGGATACCGATTCTTTGAAGAAAAACTGGCAGGCCCACACCACCTGGCATCCGGACATGGATGACGATCTTCGGACCCGGCTGTATGACCGCTGGCTCAAAGCCGTGGAAACATCCTTTGGATGGTGCTGACAGGTGACCGGGCTGGTTCTGGGGGTGCCCATCGGTGCCCTGGCAATTTATGTTTTCAGGCTGCATCTGAATGACCCGTGTGAAATTGATCCATCTGAAGGCAGTTACAACCACTTCTTTTTTTTGAAATAATACAGGGATGCCCCTGCGATGGTGACCAGAACCCCCCAGAAGATGAAATAACTGTACTTGTACGTGAGTTCGGGCAGGTATTCGAAATTGGTGCCGTATATGCCGGCGACAAAGGTGAGGGGGATGAAAATGGCGGCAAAGATGGTGAGTACTTTCATGATATCATTCATCTTGTTTGCCACAACCGAGTTGTAGATATTCAACTGGTCGGTCAACATATCCCTGTATGTATCAATGGCTTCTGTGGCATGGATGATCAGGTCTTCCAAATCTTTGATGAACGGCAACGTTTTTTCATGGATCAGGTCGCTTTCGAGCCTTGACATCTGGAAGACGGCTTCCCGGGCCGGGCGGATCGATTTTCTCAGATAACTGGTCTCTCTTTTGAACCGGTTTATTGTTTCCATCACATCAGGATTATGGCCCGGAAGAACCGCTTCTTCGAGGTCTTCAATTTTTTCCCCTAAATGCTCGATTATGGAAATGTAATTTTCCACTACTGTGTCCATGAGAACATAGGCCAGATAATCGGTTTTACATCCCCTAATGCGGGTTGTATGCCGCCGGATCCTTTCTCTGACAGGCTCAAATACATCCCCGGGCCGCTCCTGAAACGTCAATACAAAGGTATCTGCCAGCACGACACTCAGCTGCTCATTGACAATCTTCTGCGTGTCTTTGTCGAAACGGATCATTTTCAGAACGATAAAGAGATAGGACCCGTAATCATCGATTTTGGGCCGCTGGCCGGTATTGAGGATATCTTCCATCACCAGGGGATGCAGATCAAATGCCTGGCCGATATTGCCGATGGCCGCCACCTCGTGCAGGCCGTTGACATTGATCCAGGTTACGGACCGGGTCTGTTTGTAAGGAACCCCGTCTTTGATGTCCACAAGTTCCTTTTCAACAAGGTTATTGTCATCATAGTCAATCAGGCGCATGTTTACTGTATCGACTTTTTGGGTCCCCACAAAAATAAGGGCCCCTGGACTCTGGCCTTTTACCTTTTCTCTGTTCTTTAAAAACCGTGCCATGAGATTCTCCAAGCTCTCGCTCTTTTTTTCAAACCAGAACGGCTGATTTACATGAGTTATTGTTTCATTAATTATCACAAAAGAAAAGGAGATTTCTTACGGCCGGAATAACCTGATACTGCCTATGAAAAAGATGATTCCGTCCCGGGCAAACCATTTGTCAAGGGCCAGGGGATGGGATATAAATGGCTTTGTTCGTAAATGGCAGAGCGGCTCCGGGAAGCCGGAAAGCATCTACAATTCTCCATCAGGCTGCAAATTATTACATTTCTGTATCAAAACTATTGCAATTATGTAATAATTTTTCAAGGTAAATTAATTTATTCATAAAATTTATCTTATGTTTTTTCAATAAGTTATGTCCATTATTTGTGTATTTTTCTCTCCATGGCACTGGTTTTGCTCTTATGACATGACAGGTTGCCTGAAGACAAACATAAAACCGGAGGAGATATGAAAAAAATTGAAGCCGTCATCAAACCGTTTAAGCTGGATGCGCTGAAAGAGGCCATGGCAAAAGTGGGTGTACAGGGAATGACCATTTCCGAGGTAAAAGGATTCGGACGTCAAAAAGGACATAAAGAGATGTACCGGGGGGCGGAATACCAGGTTGATTTTGTTCCCAAGGTGAAGGTCGAAATTGTTGTAAAAGAAGAACTGGTCGATACGGTGGTTGCATCCATCATACAGAGCGTTAAAACCGGAAAGATCGGAGACGGCAAAATATTTGTCCTGCCGTTGAATGAAGTCTGCCGGATACGCACCGGAGAAACCGGGGAAGCAGCCATTTAGCAAAATCATGAAAAACAAGAAACCAGAAACAGATAAACAATAAGAGGATATAATGAAATCACGAAAATTACATAAACGCATATTGCCTTTGGCCATAACAATGACGACAATTCCCGCTGCTGCGCTGGCTGCAGACGGCTCAGCAGAGGTAACAGGTGCTGCAGCTGCGTATGTGGCAAACAATACATGGATGCTGGTGGCCACTTTTCTGGTATTTATCATGCATCTTGGGTTTGCAAGCCTTGAAGCGGGGTTGACCCGGGCAAAAAACACCGTCAACATTCTGTTTAAAAACACCGCCATTATCGCCATCGGCCTGCTCACTTATGCGGTCATGGGATTTAATCTGATGTATCCCGGCGATTTTTCCATTTCAGGATTTTTCGGGTTTGCAGGACTCGGTATTGGCGTGAGCCCGGAAAACATGATGATTGCCGGCGATGACGGTGTCGGTGTCTACACCTACTGGACGGATTTTATTTTCCAGGCCATGTTTGCCGCCACGGCCGCCACCATTGTTTCCGGGGCTGTGGCGGAACGGATCAAGCTGCACAGCTTTCTGATTTTCTCTGCCATATATGTGGCAGTGGTATACCCCTGGGTGGGCAGCTGGAAGTGGGGCGGCGGCTGGCTGGATGCCATGGGTTTCTACGATTTTGCCGGTTCGACACTGGTTCACTCGGTGGGGGGATGGGCGGCCCTGGCAGGCGTGCTGGTACTGGGTCCCCGCCTGGGCAAATATGCAGGCAATACAATCAAACCCATCATGGGGCACAGCATGCCGCTGGCTGCCATTGGTGTGTTTCTGCTGTGGCTGGGATGGTTCGGATTCAATGGTGGTTCTGTGCTTTCAGCCGATCCTGCCGCCGTTTCTTTCGTTTTTGTAACAACTGCACTGGCCGCTGCCGCCGGAATCATGGGCGCCATTTTTCTTTCCTGGATTCTCCAGAAAAAACCCGATCTTTCCATGGCGCTCAACGGTTCTCTGGCGGGCCTGGTAGGTATCACGGCCGGAGCAGATGTGGTCAGTGTGATGGGTTCCATCATCATCGGGCTTATCGCAGGTTTTTTGGTCGTGGTTTCGGTACTGGGAATCGACCGGTTGAAAATAGATGACCCTGTGGGTGCGATTTCCGTGCATCTGGTCTGCGGTATCTGGGGTACATTGGCTGTGGGTCTGTTCAGCCCGGATCACTCCGTTATCATACAGTTTGTTGGTGTTCTGGCGTATGCAGCTCCCTGCTTTTTGTCCGCTTTGGCTATTTTCCATGCCCTGAAGGCGACACTGGGTATCCGGGTTGATGAGGAAGAAGAGATGGGCGGCCTTGATCTTGGGGAACACGGTATGGCAGCGTATGCTGATTTTGAAATCAAAAGTGCGATCTGAAACAATACCGCACATTCATTCGGCCCCGCCCGGTAATCACGTTGAATCGTTGTTTTACCGGGCGGGGTTCCAACTGATGGCAGGCATTATCGTGGTGTTTTCCGTTCATTTTTCCGGTACTGCAATGCCCCCTGCCATGGCAGCCGCCATTCCTTGATCAGAGGCATGGCTTCCAGAATAGCCTTTTCTGCCACCTCGCGGGGAACAGAATCGCCTTCAGTGTTTTTCGTCAGCATCGCCACATAATCATCATATGGAATCACGGCTTGAAGTTTTCGGCCGGGTCATATATATGATGAGTCAAACAACGGGCTGATACGATCATGAAAAAAAATGCATGAAACGCTTTTTGGGTGTTATTGCCGTTCTGGTGATGGTTTGCTGTTCTGGTGTCTGGGCCGGGACGGCGGACCGGCATGGACCGGTATCCTTTGTTCTGCTCCATGTGAACGATACCCATTCGCAGTTTACGGCCACACATAGAACGTTCCGCTTCCCGGACATGGATGCCCCGGTCCTGATTCCTTTGGGATCCGTCTCCAGGATGGCCGCCCGGGTCAGACAGGTCCGGGCCCGGCATCCCCATGTCCTGTTCCTCCACAGCGGTGATATGGTCCAGGGCTCGATTTACTACACATTGTTTCACGGCAGAGCGGATGCACAGGTTTACAATGCCATGGGGCTGGATGCCATGGCCGCAGGCAACCATGAGTTTGACCGGGGCACGCCGGGCATCGAAATCCTTCTGGACCACGCGGATTTTCCCATACTTTCAGCAAACATGGATACCCAAAATGATCCGGACCTGGACAAACGAATCGCCCCTTATGTCATCAAAAAGATGGATGGGGAGCCGGTCGCTGTTATCGGGCTTCTGGAAGAACACCTGGCAAACATATCCAGCCCGTCTGCCGGTACCCGGATGCTGCCGGTGATTGAAACCGCACAGAACACCATCAACCGGCTCACGGATCAGGGAATTCAGATCATTATTCTGCTCACCCACATCGGGTATGACAATGACCTTGTACTGGGCGCCTCTGTCACGGGCGCCGACATCATCGTCGGGGGCCACTCCCATACCCTGCTGGGCGATTTTCAAAAAACAGGCCTGGTTTCCCGGGGGCCGTACCCCACCATTGTACAGGCACCGGACAAGACAGATGTTCCGGTGGTCCAGGCATGGGAACACACCCGGATGCTGGGACAACTCATGGTTGAATTCTGTGATGCCGGCAGATTGACATCATTTGCCGGCATCCCCTGCCTGATTGCCGGCACCCCTTTTCTTGATGAAGACAAAAATCCCCTTGATCCACAAACCCTGGCCCGGGTGACCGCTGCGGTTGACCAGACCCCCGGGATCTTCCTTCTTGAACAGGATCCGGCCATGGCCGCCATCATGGATGATCACCTTTTTTATGGCGGATTCCCCTATGCTTCCGGCCTCAGGTACCGGATAAATCCGGCAGGAACTCCGGGAAACCGCATTGTCTGCTGTGAGATCATGGATGATGCAGGAAAATGGCAGACCGCCGGCAGTAACAAGGTATACCGCGTAGGGGTCAACCGGTTTCTTGCAGATGGAGGAGATGGATATACGGCATTTGCGGATTTGATCGGGTATGACACCGGCTATATTGACACCCAGGCGTTTATTGCGTATGTAACAGAAAAAAAAATTATCCATCCATTGCCCGGACAGGACTATTATGAAGAAAAGCAACAGTGAAAAATTAAGATGCCGGATCCGCACAATTTCAGCGCGGTTCCATACCGGTATGCGCATGAAGACCGCCGGAGTGGTATTTTGTGTTTTTTTGTTTTCTTTAGGCATGATAGATAAAAACCAGCAACAACCTGACCCGGATCCGATTTTATATCCTATTGAGCGGCGGTATCTCATCAAAGATCTCCCCGGGACCCGTTCCCGGTTCAGCGGGTATACGCCGCTGGTGACGCAGATGGAACAAGTCTTGGGAGAACTCCGGGAAGTGACCGCATACAACGCCGGAGATGAGGGTCAGTGCAGCGGTGACCCGTGCATCAGTGCTTCCGGAGAAAACCTGTGTGACACACTGGCCCTGGGATATAACCGCTGCGCCGCCAATTTCGTTCCCCTGGGCACCCGGCTGCACATCGAAACACTCGGAGAATTTGTGGTGGTGGACCGGATGCACAAACGGTTTGGCGACCGGGTGGATATTGCCATGGCGCTGGAAGAAAAAGCCCGGGCAAAAACCTTTGGGGTGCAGCGCCTCAGGGTGAAGGTCCTGGGCAGCCCTGCAAGGCTGGCAAGTGCTGACAGCAGCACCCGGAAATAACCTTTCCCGGGTGACAGCCGGATCAGGAATGGCCCGGTTCACTCACCATATGTCCTGCGCAACCGGATAATTTTTCATGCACAATCGGCATACCTATATGCCATAATTACAATATTGCATTTTATATCACAACCAATGAAACAATAATGTAATTTATTTTGAGTTTTTACTTTCTTCTTCCAGAAAAATTATGTCCAATGGACAGGCCTTTTCTACCTTATCTTCCTAAATTCAGATAGTTAAAGAACAACATCCATTCAATTATCCGTTTTGGCACGTGACTTGCTCAATAGAGAATGCAGCTATCGAAAATTTTTTCAAAACGACAAAAAAGAAAGGAACCACCATGAGATTCAAATACTGCCTGATGATTATCAGCCTGTTATTGACAAGCGCGTTACCTGTTTTTGCGGCCGACGGCACCATCGATACCGGAGACACGGCCTGGGTCACCATGTCCACGGCCCTGGTGATGATGATGACCCCGGCCGGCCTGGCCCTGTTCTACGGCGGGATGTCCCGGTATAAAAACCTGCTCAACACCATTGTCATGACGGTGGCTGCTTACTGCCTGGCCAGCCTGGTCTGGGTGGGATGGGGGTATTCTCTGGCCTTCGGGGAAAGCGCCAGCCCGGTGATCGGCAGCCTGGGCCATATCCTGCTGGCCGGCATCGATACGTCATCCGTGTCCGGCACCATCCCCACCCTGATATTTGTGGTGTTCCAGATGACTTTCGCCTGCATCTCCGTGGCCATCATCCTGGGGTCGGCCGTGGACCGGATGAAATTCTCGGCCTGGATCGTATTTGCCGTTCTCTGGATCACCTTTGTCTATGCCCCGGTGTGCAACTGGGCCTGGGGCGGTGGCTGGATGGATCAAATCGGGGCCCTGGATTTTGCCGGGGGCAATGTGGTGCATATCAATGCCGGGGTATCCGGCCTGGTCCTGGCCCTGGTCCTGGGCAAACGCAACGGATACGGCAAGGAAGCCATGATCCCCTCATCTGTGGCGTTTACCGCCCTGGGAGCCGCCCTGCTCTGGTTCGGGTGGTTCGGATTCAATGCGGGCAGCGAACTGGCGGCCAATGGCGTGGCGGCTTCCGCCTTTCTGGTCACCAACACGGCTGCGGCAACCGCCGGACTGGCCTGGTTGTTCATTGAATGGAAAATCAGCGGCAAACCCACCCTGCTGGGCCTGGCCTCCGGGGTGATTTCAGGGCTTGTGGCCATCACCCCGGCCGCTGGATTCGTCACGCTGTCCGGATCCTTGATCATCGGCCTGGTGGCCGGAGCCGTGGGGTATTACGGTGTGGTCGGCCTCAAGAAAAAACTGGGATATGACGACTCTCTGGACGCATTCGGCATCCATGGCCTGTGCGGCATGTGGGGTGCCCTGGCCACCGGGCTGTTTGCCTCCCCGGCTGTCACCGAAGGGGCCAGGGGGCTGTTTTACGGCAACTTCGGCCAGGTCTGGATCCAGCTGGTGTCCATCATCGGCACCCTCGCGTTTTCCGCCGTGGCCACCCTGGTGGTGGTGCATGTCACAAAATTGATCTGCGGCGGGCTCCGGGTGGACGGCCAGGATGAACAGACCGGCCTGGACAGCGCACTGCACGGGGAACGGGCCTTTGAAATTGAATAGCCAACCGCCTCAAAGCAGATGGCGGGGGATGGATTCCACCCATTTTCTGGAAAAAACAGTCCCGCCGTTGACACGGACCCCCAGATCGATCACCACCTGAAAATGGGTATTTCCTCCCTGGACCCACACCCGGGACTCGGCCTGAATACAGCCGCCGTCACTTCTGAGGGTCTGCACATGCCATCCCTGTCCCGAAGCCAGGGCCGGATGCCGGGGATGCACCTGAAACTCTCCCGAGGCTTTTTTTTCAAACACGGTGGTGTCTGTGAGCCGGTGCACGCTGTCCACCTGGAGGCGAACGGTTTTTCTGCCGCTGAGCACATCCGTGGTCACTTCCCACCTGGGTGGCGTGACCGAAGCCAGATGGGGATGTCTCACCAGGGTGGACGGAGTGTATACCGGCGGGACCGCCGATCCCGTATCCGGTACCACCGGCAGATCCAGGCGGCTGGGCCGGACAGATCCGAAGCAGATCCGGCTGGCCCCGGGTTCCGGGGTGGGCCAGAAATTGGGCCAGTCCGCATTGGCCACGGACAGGCGGATGCAATGCCCTTTCTCGAATATCCACCCGGTCGAGTCGATGTCAATGCCCAGTTCATACACAGTTTCCGGTGTCATGGGAGACGGGTCGGTGAACGACTCCCGCCGGGTACCGTTGAGCACCCCTTTGGCCACCAGATGGGACGTGCCGTCCGGTGCCACATCCGACAGACTCACCACATACCCCATCACCCGGGCACTGCATGACACATGCAGCAAGGCCCTGGGCCGCCCCAGCACGGGCAGGTCACGGTCCAGGGGGGCAGTGGTGTACACCGCGCTGAACGCTTCATCGGGCCGCTGATCCCCGGGCAGTCCGAACTGGACGCCCCCTGAAAACAACCCCCCGCTGGTCCCCACGCCAGGCACATAGGTCACCGTATCCTGCCCATCTGTGCCCGGGTCTTTTGCCAACCGGCCACCGGCATCCAAAAACAGGGACTGGGTCCTGCCTCCCCGTACGGGCCACCCGGTTTCCGCCCGCCACTCGCCCCGGGATTCCAGGCGATCCACCTCCGGGAACTGGGACCTTTGCATGAACACCACCACGGGCGGCTCTTCCATGATGCCGGTGGGCTGCCCCTTGCACCAGTAATCCAACCACCGCACCACCTCTTTCAGATAGTCCACCCGGGGGCCGGGTACGGCCCCGTCCGGCATGGCATGATTCCACGGACCGATCCACACCTTGCAGGGCACAGACAATGCCTTGAAAAGCCGGAGCGGCACATTCATGTACCCGTCCCGCCAGCCGCCGATCAGCATCACCGGACACTGGATCCGGTCGGCGATGTACCGGACGGATCCATGCTCCCAGTAAGGTCCGTCCGTCTGGTGGCGGTACCATTGCAGCAGGTAGGGCTCGTTCTCTTCCAGGTGCTGGCGCCAGGTTTCGGCCCAGTCACCGCCGGCCGCCTCCACCAGAGACGGCATGGCATTGGCCGCCACCATGGCTCCGCCGTAATAGGCAATGTCATAATACAGGCGCATCAGCCCGCCCTGATAGTGGCAGTCGTCATGATACCGGTCATCGGTAAAATCCACGGGGATGATACTGGTCAGATGCGGGGGCTGGTGGGTGGCCACCTGGAGGGCGGAAAATCCGCCGTAGGAAATGCCCATCATGTTCACATGCCCGTCACACCAGGGCTGGTCTGCAATCCATTCCACACAGTCATATCCGTCCTCCTGTTCCTGGAGCAGGTATTCATCCAGACTTTTGCCGGCAGACGCACCCGTGCCCCGGATATCCACCCGGATGACCAGGTATCCCCTGCGGGCCAGGCAGGTGTAAAATGGCCGGGCCGACAGGTCCACCTGGTCCTTGCGGTAGGGAATGTATTCCATGACCACGGGAAATGCCGCATCCGGATCCCCGGTGTCCGGCAGATAGACATCGGCGGCCAGCTTGATATGGTCCCGCATGGGAATCATCAGGTTCCGGAAGCGGCGGACCCCGTCCACCGGGGGAAAGCAGATGGGTTCAGACTGTTCCAGCAAGGTATCGAAGCGCATGGGTGGCCTATTCCTCCAAATACAGGGTTGTATCAGATGGTTTCATTGTAAGGATTCAGACAATGGAAAATGGCAGAAATACTGGTGGCCCTTTTCCTGATCCGCCGCT
>JAABUD010000285.1 GCA_011389555.1 Desulfotignum sp.
GTATGGATCTTCGCTGATCAGGCCTGCACCGCCGTTCAGTAAAAGAAAGTTGACATCAGTGGATGCTGTCCATCCGGCCGGTCCGGAAAAAACCTGAACAACCTGTGGATCAAAGGAAACAGCAACAGAACCTGCCTCTTTTTCAAAGCTCCAGAACAGCTGTCCCGGATGCACGGACAGGTCAGTTGACTGGGCCGTTCTCAGATTCACGGTCAGAACCACCGGATCTGTTGTCTGGCTTTCGTTCAGATTTGATCTGATGGTCACGGTGCCGGTTGCACCATCCACGATACCATCTCCGTCAAAGTCTTCAGTCATGGTCAACAGCTGGGGGGATGCCGTTACAGAAATGGTGGCATTTCCAGTGCCTGAATTCTGGGACAAAGACAGCCAGGCGGCATCTGTCCGGGCACTCCAGTCAAAATTGGATTTATCAGGATCGGCATTGGTAATATCAACGGGAAATGTCTGCTGACCTGCATTTTTTTCCGTGACAACCAGATCCAGGGTGGCGGGTGAAACAGTTAACAGATCCCCTATGCTGCGCAGCACGGTCAGTGAGACAGGAATGGATACAGGGTCAGTATCCGGGTCCAGACCGGACATGATGGTGATGGTGCCATCCCATCTGCCATCTCCCATGTTTTCTGAAACATTGACTTGTGCTGTGAGGGATCCGGGTGATTCACCTTCTGCTGAAGAAAGGGTTATCCATGGGGCATCAGTTGCGGCAAAAAAGGCGGGGGTTTCACCTTCTTCCCCTCCATTCTCTCCTTCGGCACCTTCTCCTTGTTCCACAACCTCGGGCACAGGTCCTCCCACAACAGCGATACTGAAAGAAAAAGGACCGGCTGCAGTCCCAGGAAGGACTCTGACAGTGCCGATATCAATTGCCTGGGGTGAAACTTTGAATTCACCGGGAGTAAACCCTGATGCCGCTGCAGGCAGCCAGCCAATCAACAGCAGAACAGCCAGTATCCGTGACATTCTATACACAGTCTCCATAAATGCCTCCTTACCTTCAGTAGGTGATATACCCTGTTCGGGCCCAAATGTATAGAAAATATTGAAGTAAATGAATAGTATTGTCAAGTTTAATATATAAATAAATTACATTTTATAGAAAAAAGTTCCCAAAAATTGCGTTTTTGATTGTGCTGCCCCTATTTTCAGGTGATAAAAATCAGTGAATTTCCATGGTTTTTCCGTGTGGAGAAGCATTGACAACCATGTGATACACCGCTATATTGTCCGGGTAATTATGAAACCAACAGTATAATAAGGAGATTAACCAATGCACATTTTTGCAGACCAGATAAGCAAGGTCAGCCTGTCCAACTACAACCTCCGCATAGAACTCACCCAGAGGGCTGCGGACAATGCATCTGTGGAAGTCGGAACATTGATCATCCCGGTGAGCCAGGCCAACAACTTTGTCAATGGACTGGCCAATGGTCTCAAGCGGCTTGAGGCCCAGATAAAAGAACAGGCTGAGCAGAATAACAATAAGGATACACTGCAATAGTCCGGCAATTCATACAATACAGTCAGGGATAGATTTCGGTTGTGTTTTGTGCTGAAATTACCCGGGGCCGGCAAGGCCCGGCAGGAGAGAAAAATGAAACCACATAAGATATTACCTGTTTGTGTAATCATAAGCCTGCTGGGCTTTTTCCATATTTGCTTACTGTCTGTGCACCCTGGTTTTGTGGTGTGGGCCCAGGAGATTATAGTGCTTACGGATGATTCTCCTGATGCCCGTATTACCGCAGGAAGTGCAAAGATTTACGGCTCTTTCGCATCCAATCATGTGACCCTGGAAAACGGAACAAATGTTGAACTTTTCAATTTTCCGGGAAGCAATACCATCACCATAAATTCTGATTCGCAATTGTTCAATATTTTTCGTTCCGGGGCATTTGTTATATTTGAAGGTGCGGACGGCACGGTTGTGAAAATGCCGGCAACCCGAACCCCCCAGACCGTTTCCTTTACCGATATAAATCACACACTGTATATCAGCGGCAGCCAGGTAATGCTCGATGATCAGGTGGTCGGCCTGGATTTTGCGAACAACAAGCCTGTTGCCGAATCTGTTTCTCTGGATGTGGATTCATCTGTACCCTATTTTGAGCAGCAGCTCACAGGCCATGATCCTGACGGGGATACCATCACCTATACCCTGATGTCACCTGTCAGCGGAACAGGGTATTCATTTGCCTATGTAAATCCGGAAACCGGCATGCTGTATATCACCAACGAACCCAGCGGGAACGATTCATTTGCCATAACCTACCGGGTCACCGACGGCCAGCTTTTCAGTGATCCGGCTTCTGTCACGGTGCAGGTGTCCTATCTGTCCGAAGAGGAAAAACATACCGGTAAACAGGATGTGGATCCCAGAGATTATGCGGCCTTCAGCCTGAGCTCCTACAACAGTTATCTGCTGGGCGGTGATGTACCGCCTTCCCAGCCTCTGTCCGTTGATTTGAGCACCAATTTTCCTGCGCCCGGAGACCAGGGCCGCCAGGGCAGCTGCGTGGGATGGGCAACCGCCTATGCCCTGAAATCCTACCATGAAAAACTGGAAATGGGGTGGTCTTTGAACACAGCCGATCATCTGTTCAGTCCGGCGTTTGTATACAACCAGATCAATGGCGGTCAGGACCAGGGGTCCTATATTTTCCAGGCCCTGGATCTGGCCGTCAACCAGGGCGTGGCCACATTGCGGCGTATGCCCTATTCAGATACGGATTTTATGACCCAGCCTTCTGCAGCAGCTGCGGCCGAGGCGACAGGCTATAAAGCTGCGGAATGGTACCGCATCAATGATACCTCCCAGATCAAGGCTGCCCTTGTTAACCGGAATCCTGTGGTGGCGGGGATTAAGACCTATCAGCAGCTGATGGACCTGCACGGTCCGGACTCGGTGTATAATACCGCTTCGGGTCAGAACCTGGGGGGACATGCTGTAACCATTGTCGGTTATGATGACAACCGGTATGGTGGTGCATTCAAAGTGATTAATTCCTGGGGCCGGGCCTGGGGGGATGACGGTTATTTCTGGATGCCTTACAGTTTTGCGGCCCGGGACATTCTTTCCGAGGCCTATGTACTGCTGGATGCTGAAAACACCCTGGAAGACCCCCGACCTGACGACAGGAGTGAACCTGAGCCGGATATAAGCAACCTGCCCAATCTGACCGTGTCATCATGGGAGGCATCCTATGACCCCCGGCCCAGAGGATCGGGCTCACTGACCTATTCTGTGGTGAATAACGGAAACAGCACAGCCTTTGCCGGTGCGGACGTGAACCTGATGTTGTCAAGGGATGCCGTAATAAACCCATCTGATTATTATGTGGTTTATGAAACCATAGTTTTTGATCTTGCGCCGGGAGAAGCGGTGTACCGGGATACAAGCAACGCGCTTTCGTTCCAGTTTCCCGATCGGCTGGAATCGGGAGACTATTACATGGCCGTCTGGGTGGATGATCTCAACGTGATTGTTGAGTCCAATGAAAATGACAATATTTCCAGGGGAAGTGATGTTATCGCCATCACCAATTCCCTTCCGGATCTGAAGGTCAATACATGGTATGCGGAATGGGAGAATTCAGGGGAAGGACAGCTGACCTATGAGGTGATCAACAGCGGTCAGTCCAGGACAAACAGAACCGACTGGTATATCAATCTTATTCTGGATGAGGACCAGATCCAGGGCAATGGAAATGAAATTTATCTGTTTCGTGAACAGGCCAATTATTATCTTGATCCCGGCGAATATGTTTACAGGGAGGACTATTCAGCAGCCCGTTTCAACCTGTATCAGGATTACAGGAAAAACCCTGTGCCGGCCGGCATTTACTACATGGCCGTCTGGGTGGATGATCTCAACATTGAAGAGGAAAGCAATGAACTGAACAACGGTTCCTACAGCTGGGGCGGTGTGCCTGTTTTCGGCTGGGCTTCTTTTGGCAGCACGCCTGCAGACGATGACCAGGTTCCCGATATTCCGGATGCAGATGCAGACCCGGGTTTGTCCGGCAAAGCCTATAACGGGAAAAAACTGCCCCCGGAAAATGTCATTGTGCGGAAAGTTCACATTTCCCGTACCAAATCAGGCAGCACAATTTTGACGGTACCGGACGTGGGTGAACCGCCGCAGGGGGTGGACAGGCAGATGGCACCTTTTTCCAAAACCATATCTTCCAGAACCGGCCTGGTTTTTCCTGCAACACAAAGAAAACCAATGCCGGCCATTTCTTCAAAAAGGGTCAGCCAGTAGTCAGTACATGTTGCCCCGGCGACAAGTCCGTCATCAACAAGGTCGATGTTTTTGTCATTCAGGTCCCCGGACCAGTAAAACTGGTATTGATAATTCAGTGAATCATAAATGTCCGCCATTACCCGGTGGTATATGTCATAGCTGCGATACATCAGCTGATCTATATTACTGCTGTTCAGGCGCCGGGCATTGACATTTTTATATTTTTTACTGAAACCTTCATAGACAAAGGTATCCTCATGGGTTGCCGCATACAGGGACAAAAAAGATTCATACCGTGATTTTTCTGCATAAAAGTCTGCAAATCCCTGATATAATTCACTACCGGTGTATGCATCGTCCAGGAAAAGCCTGCTGCACCGAAGACAAAAAGGAATACAACAGCAAACACCGTTTTTTTATCATGAAACGCTCCTTGTATGTTGGCACCAGAAAATGTATACACATGGCCGGCATTAAATCAAGAAATTTTATATAATTTTGTCTGGGTGAAAGCCTGTTTTTTTGTTGACATATACCCGGTGAAGTGCCAAATTGAATTTGATCCAAAAGTGCGCCTGTCCGGGGCAGACCAGGCTTTTACAATATGTTTTTTTTTAAAGTTTAAAGAAAGGGGTGTTTATATGAAACTGAGAATCATTTTAACTGCTCTTGTCTGTATGGTTTTGTCTTCTGTGTCTGCATGGGCCCAGCTATCCAAAACAGACATATCCCAGCTGTATGTGTCTGTTTTTAACCGGGCATCGGAAGGCGGGGGAAACACTTACTGGCAGTCCCAGCCGGATATGGCCTGGGCTGCGGATGCCATGCTGAGAACCGATGCCGCCAAAAACTATTTCGGGGCGAGTCTGAATTCCAATCAGGCGTTTATCGAACATATTTATCAGAACACCCTGAACAAGACATTGGCAGATGATCCGCAAGGCATTGCATACTGGGTCGGCCAGCTGGATTCAGGACAATCCCGTGGCGCTGTTGTGGCCGAACTTGTCGGGGTGATCAAAAACTATGCACCCGGCGGACCATTTTATAACCCTGATGATGCTGCAACCATTGCCGCCTACAACCAATTCACCAACCGGGTGGCGGTTTCCAACTACATGGCTGATACAGTACAGGAACCACCGGCTGACTGGGCCACAAAAACCCAGTTTTCTCCCACAGGCCTGAACGTGACTGCTGATGCGGCAACCGTGGCTGTGGCAGAGGCAGTGATAGTGACGTTTTCATCCGGCGGCACATCCGAGCTGGAAGAAGACATTCTGGCATACATGGACATGATCTCCTCTGCCGGAGAGCTGTCTCCCATGATGGATGAAATCGGTACAGTGTTTGGGGTAATTATGGCTGGAGACCCGTCTATTGTGACCATCACTCCGCCTATGCAGAATCTGGATCTGGCAAATTTGCCTCCTGAGATTAATATCAGTGCCAATTTCGATCCCGGCTATACCCCGGAGGAAAGCGCAGCTGTTTATATGGGCCAGGCTGTGATCAATATTACCAATCTGGCGTTTTCTCAAACCGGTATCACCGCCAATGTCGTCATGAATGCCACGGATGTCAGACGGGACGGCGAACTGGTCCTGGCCGGGGCCATGACCATGGATATCAATGTTGGAATGTCCGGAAGCAACATGTCTGCCGTCATTCCGGTCACTTTTACCAACCTGCAGTCCCTGGATTATCAGATCAACGGCGGGCTCACCCTGACACTTACCTCCATCAGTGGTGAGGGCCAGCTGCTGGAACCGGCTGTTATTACCTTTAACCAACTGACAACCCGGGATTTCAATCTTTCCGGCACTGTTGAGCTGACACAGATCCCGGACGGGTTTGATGCGTTGCTCGACCTGGATACCCATGAAGGGCCGGTTAACGGACTTGTACGAATAACCATGAATCAGCAGGATCAGGATGTCATATCCACTCCGGGCACCATGACGGCAGGTGCCTATACTGTTGATATCAACGACGTGATCATGGATGCGGATATCTGTCCCTCGGAGATGCCTGTCAGCGGCAATATCGTTATTTCAGGGGCAGGTGAAACAAAGACCCTGGTTTTCAACAGCAACTGCACCTATACCATAAACTGACACCGTATCAACAGCCATGGCCGGTATTTCCGATATCGGGAAAAGCCGGCCATGAACTGCGCCATCCTTGTGTTCAGCCAGCCGGAATGGTAAGCTGGCTGAAACTGGAAGGAGCTGCGGAAATGAAAAATATGCACATGGTTTTAACAGTATGCATGGCACTGGCGGTTATGGCCACGGGATGTGTGAACCATGAATCCGGCCAGGCGGCAGACCCCGCCGCCGCTGTGGTCCGACCGGCAAATCCCGCGGTGAAAAAATGCCTGGAAGACGGGTATGTTGTCGAACCTGTGATGGAAAACGGGGTCCCTGTGGACCACCGCTGCATCAATCCTGAAACAGGAAAGGCTTGCGGGGTATGGGAATATTACCGGGATACGTGCATGCTTGAATGAAAAAAGCAGGGCCGGGGACATCAAGGCCCGGACCTGCCTTTTTTTTTGATAAAATCAAAAAGCAGCTGCCCGATCAGGCCTGGAAACGATTCCGGTTTCAGGCCTGCTGCAATGAAAAGAACACCGGGTATGGAAAGCATCAACCAACCCCACCATGGCCAATACTGGATAGCCGGCCCGGAGCCGGATGTGCCGATATGGCCTCTCAGTATAAAACCTGCCCCCACCAGGCCGGTATAGCATATGCCTGTCCAGAATGGTTTTGGTTTGCGGATCATGGTTGGCAAATTTCCAGTAATGGCCGGGGAAACCACCTTCCGGGTGATTTCCCCGGCCTGTTTGCGTTTATATTCAGGCTGTTATTCCGCCTGATAGATCATGCGCACCGGGCTGGTTGAAAAAAGGGCCTGGCTGACCGGCGGGCTGTCACTGACTTCAATGATCCAGCTTCTTGTAACACCGGCGGTCATGTCCCTGCCGGAAGTTGCGTCGCCGCTGACCAATCTAACCCCGGCGGGCATATTTATGTAATAGGTGCCAATCTCGTCCGGGGCGGTGATTCCCCGCATGGATACGGAGTGCCGGCCCGGTGAAAGTGGAATTTCTCCTGTGACGGACCGGGCCGGCGCAGTCATGGTCCGTACCAGTGCGCCGTTGACATACAGGGCAAAGGTGTCATCGTTGAGATTGCCATTGTCACCAAAGGTGAAAGCGTATATTTCTTCTTCCACTGAAAATGTTACTGGATTGCTTTGTTCCCCGTCCACTTCCACCCAGACATTGCCGGTTGCGACCCCTCTGGGAACAACCGCTGCAATGGTTGCAGAAGATGCTGATTCCACGGTTGCTGCAAGGGTTCCGGATTGACCGGTGAAAAAAACCAGGTTTTCTGAAATTTTTTCTGAAAAACCGGCCCCCTTGAGGGTAACGCGTGTATTGGCACCCCCTTTGTCAGGTGTGATGGAAGACAGGGTCAGTTCATCGACGATCTGGATTTGATAAGGCGCTTCCAGGGTTACCGGATTTACCTGGTTAAACCACTGATAGTCGATGTGGTGGTGATTAAGGGTGGCAGTGACCGGACTGACAGCATCTTTTATCCAGTTCATGGGAAGTGTGCACCACAGCTCTTCATAGGGAACTCTGGTACCGGAGGCCACCCAGAAGCTTCCCATGCGCGGAGATGTCTCATCGTATATGTTGCCGTCGGCATCTTCAAAGAGAACAGACGGTTCATACCGCTCTTTAAAAAAGGTGCCGAAATTGAATGGTGCCAGACCCTGACCGCGCAGGGTGATCTGTTGATCCCCTTCATTGCGTTTAATGGCAGTGGGTTCAACAGCTTCAATGGTGATGGGGAATACCGCTCTGAACCGCAGTTCACTGGGGGTGGTCACCACATCGGTGGCCAGTTTGCCCAGATCCACCACCGTGCCGCCCACTGAGACAACCGTGGCTGCCTGGCCCCACGGGGTAAGCTTCAGCCCCAGTTTGGCAGCCAGTTTGATGATCTGTTCCTGTACATTGTCTGCCGAGAAAATTGCTTTTACAAGTGCTTCCACAAGATCTTCAAGTATATGCTTTGATACCGTTTTTTTGATGACAGCACCGACGCCTCCCAGAAAATCACCGGAGAACCAGTAGTCGGCAACGCCGTCAAATACGCCGTAATCAAACAGAATTTTGAGGATCAGTTCTGTTTTTGTATCGGAATAGTGCACCCCGACAACAGTGGTCACCACCGGTACAACCGCCTGGCTGAGCAGGGTCCGCAGTGCCAGTTTAAAAGAGGGTGAATAGTAATAGTCACTCCAGGATCCCATTTCAACCAGGCCCGGGGTGCGTACAAAAATGTCCGCTGTTTTGTATGCCAGATCATAATCAGCAGAATTTCCCCAGTAAAGGGTTTTCCATCCACCCTGGGGTCCCAGAAGAGCGCTGCTGAAATAGGCATTGGTGAATTTTTTTATGTCCTTGTCATTATAGGCATTTTTGATCTGCACATCGGAAAACAGCATGGTGTCGTTTTCAAGCCTTATTTGGCCATTGATGGGGTCTCCCAGAAAACTGACCACAAAATCATACTGGCTTTGGGCCGGGGTTACCTGGGGGGTGGCGCTGCCGTATAACATGGGGGAGGGTTCCTGGTCCGCAGTTCTGATGGTCCCTGAGGCAATGCCGGCTTCCAGAACAGGTGCTGCGGCCTGGATGCCGCTTAGAATCTCGTCTGCCAGATCGGACCGGGTGTATTCTTCCATGAAATAGGGATCGGCCCCCAGTGCATCGTTCAGATAGGCGGCAAGATTGCCGGTTGCCCCTTCCACAAGGTCCAGTGCGGTTTTCAGGTCGTCTGGATGAATCAGTGTCTCCAGACCCATGGCGGAAAACACCAGATCTGCTGCTGTGGAAGCAGGGCTCACGGTCACGCCGGTATCTCCGGCAAGGACAGTTGCCGAAAGAAAGACAGCCGGATCATGCTGTCCAGAAACAGACGGCATGAAAATCGTGATGGACGAGGTTCCCTGGTTCAAGACGGGCAGGGTGAACGTGCCGTCGTATGATACCGGGTTTACACTGTCTGCGAATTCAATTTCAAGGTCTGACAAAGACAGGGTTGAGTCGGTGGGAAGCTCTACCCGGCCGAACACCTCGGTGCGGATCAGCAGGGGCACCGGGTTGCTGATACCTAAAGCGGAAACCCGTATATCACCGGTTCGGGCATCATCCGGTACAGTAACGGTCACTGTGCTTTCGGTTGCAAAACCGGATGGTTCTGTGATGCCGCTGAACAGGACATTGCTTGAATCCGCATCCAGGTTTTCACCCGCAATAGTCAATGTTTCACCAGGCATGGCATACAGGTTGTTTCCGGAATGGGACACAGAATAGATTATGGGGTGTGATGAGGAGACAATTTCCAGGGAAAGGGGGTTGCTCAAAACACCGTTTACCGCAACCCGCAGCGGTCCGGAAAGGGTCTTTTCCGGAATGGTTATGGTTACTTCATTACTGGAGACGCCGGCGGGAGTGATGTTGCGTGGACCTTCCAGGGTGTCAAGGATCACCAGGGTTCTGCCCGGCTCGAACCCTTCGCCGGAAATCTTGAGTTCATCACCTGTCCGTGCAATTTCCCTGATCGTATGGGTGTTGCCGTCGGTACCGGTTATGATGCTTTCAAAGGACAACAGATACACCCGGCTTCCGATATCCAAAAGATCGCTTTGCCGGGCATGTACGGTTCGCTGGGGATCGGTTGTGTCCAGCAGGCCGTCTCCGTCATCATCAGTATCCAGAAAATCATAGATACCGTCTCCGTCCGTGTCCAGCGGCTCAAGGGGATCCGGTCCGGCTTCTACAGCATCAGGGATGCCATTGCCATCGCTGTCCAGATCCAGAAAGTTGGGAATCCCGTCTTCATCCACATCACCCACCCCTTCGATAAAATCAGGGATGCCGTCTCCGTCCGCGTCCGTATCCCACCAGGCCTGCAACCCGTTCAAGTCAGGGTCGGGGTTGTCTGCTGCATAAGAATACTCGACCCCGTCGGACAGGCCGTCTCCATCAGAATCAGGGTTTTCCGGGTCAAGGCCCATGAACCTTTCAAACGCATCGGACAATCCATCCATATCGGAATCTAGAAAGATCTCCAGTTTATAGGTAAAAGATTCATCTGCCATATTGTCTTTTTCACTGACCACGGCGTAATAACTTCCGTCTTCGGGAATGCGCACCGAAATTGCTTCACCGTGAGCAATGGGGTGGGAAATGACGGATATGGGCAGGCCGGTGCTGTCCACCAGGGATAAAGAAGGATTGAAATCACTGCTGGTTTTTAAAATGGAAAGGGTGATCAGGTCGCCGGATACAGCAGTGAATTCAAAATAGTCATCATCCACACTGTAATTGTTGCCCGGGGCGAGCGCGCCTGTGATCACATAGGGATAATATCCGGAAAGGACATTGGCATCCCCCATATTACCGTTGAACTCAACCTCATCATAATACACGGCAGGGGGCGGGGCCGGTGCCGGATCGGCATTGACAATTTGATTTCCCAGCATCATTTTCTGCAGGCTTATGACCAGGTCATGGGTGCCGTCGGAAAAGTGCAGGGTCTGGCCTGTTGCTGTTGCAGGTAATTTCACCAGTGTTCCGGCCGTACTTTCCAGGTATGCCGAGGCACCGGAACGGTATATGGTAAAATGTTCTGCAGGTTCTTCAAAGTAGAATACATTGGCGCCGATAAAATTACGGCACTCCACCCGGGCCCCGGTCGGGACATTCAGGGTATTTATGCCGGAAGATCCGGTAACACGGGTAACCTCGCCGGATGCAATGGTAACCGGTAAAGAATCATCTGTTAAAACAATGTGTCTATCCACGAAAGGATCATCCGCAAATGATGTAGATCTGTTTTCCATTGAACCGGTTGTGCTGCCGTCAGCTGCAACGGCTGTTGGTAAGGCATATATTGTCAGTAAAAAAAGTATCCAGCAAAATTGCCGAAGATGACGGGTGGTCCGCTTTTTCATTTTCCATTTCCTTTCCTGTTAAAATGGATCGAATCCCATAGCATCGGTAAAAGTATCCCGGTCATACACCAGAGCATCACTGCTCACGACACCGGTAAGGGAGATGGTATTTATTGTTCCCTGGTTGTTGAATATGATATACATGTCTGAACCGTCATTGGAAAAAGAGTAGTCGCTTTCCTGTGCGTTGGTGATGGTGATGCTGTCATCGGATGTGAAATTATCAATCCGGACATTTGTCAGTACATCCGCATCATCTGTAAAATTGAACGCATCCCGGGCTGCATCGAAAATTGACGGGGTTTCCAGGGTCCCGGCATCGATGGATACCCGGGTTTCAGTGCCGGAATCGTCCCCGAAACTGTCTATGCGTGTCTTGGCCGATGTAACTGTTGCCGCCTCCTGGTTGACCGGCAGCTCTTTGTCAAAAGCGGTGGATGTGGCATAATCAGAAGGGGTGTCAAAAACCTTGTCCGCCATGTAGTTGGAAACTTCCACCCGGTTGGCGAACTGGTTGTAGGCGGCAATGGTCCCGGCATCATCCGGGTTATAGCTCGGACCGCCCGGTGCATAGTTTTCGATTACCCCTACAAGCTCGGCAACCACATCGCCCCGGGTTTTTCCGGCATCCAGCAGACCCGTCCAGAAGGCAATACCGTCCGGGTCATCTGCAATTGTCTTGTTGAGGGTGTTTTGATAAATGTGTTCAATAAATGCCTGGCTGGAATCCAGGCTTGCGCCGAAGTATGCCCGGGCATCGGAAGTGTCCAGCATTGCGGCTGCAGCAGATGCCATGTCCGGCTGGGTCTGCCAGTAGGCGTTTCCCTCACCTTCTGAAGCACGGTTGAAAATCGCCACATACAATTGTGATACCTGTGTCTGGTCAAGGGCCATGTTATCCCTCCTTGTATGATTAATTTTGAACAAAAATTTTTATAAAACCCCGGGTTTTATATTCCTCAAAACAATGTGTAGAATACTTTTAAAAAAAATAACAGAATAAAGTTGCAAAAAATGAAAGATCAAAAATCCGCAGCTGGTCACCTGGTGTGAAAAGGCCTTTTTCACATAGATGATTCCGTGGATTTCATCTTGTTTTTAAAAAGCACAAATGATAGTCTTCATATCTGAATTTATAAAACCATGCCGGTATCAGGAAACACCATTTTGCCTGGATGCATCATTAATTATGAAAACATGAAAGAGATTCCAATGGCATTGACAAAAACCCAGGTATCCCGATTATATATAACCCTTTTCGGCCGGGCATCGGAAGGAGATGGGAATGCTTTCTGGCAGACGGCCGGAGCTGACCCGGATATGGCATCAACAGCCGATACCATGCTGCAGACCGAGGCAGCAGCGGATTTTTTCGGCGACAGCCTGGACCAGGACCATGCTTTTATTGAACACATTTATCAAAATGCCCTGGGAAAGAACTGGGAGGATGATCCTGAAGGTATTGTCTTCTGGATAAATCGGCTGGCCGCGGCAGACTCCAGGGGTGAAGTGGTGGCGGCGCTTATCGCGGCTGTCCAGGACCCGAAAAACGCCGGTGCGGCCCAGACCCGTTTTTTCAATAAAGTGGCGGTTTCCGATTATACAGCGGAACATATTGCTGAATATACCGATGATGTCTCCTTTAGTGCACTGATTGCAGGTGTCACAGAGGATGAAACCACGGTTGATGATGCTGTGGGCCTTGTGGATGCCTTTGCCGATGCGCAGGAAAACACCATGGGATTCACCCTGACCCCGGCCAGGGACAGAATCTCCGGAACCGCCGGGAATGAAGTGATTCTGGGTACGGATGACACCTATAATGAAAATGATGTTATAGACGGTGGTCCCGGGATCGACACCCTTTCTTTGATGCTGTTTTCACCGGTGGCCGGCAGTGCCGAACTGACCGGGGTGGAAATTGTGGAGATCCGCAATGCCCATGCTGACTCAGTGCTGGATGCAGAAAACTGGACCGGGGTTGAAAAACTGGTGTTCAAGGACAGTCTTGCCCCTGCGGCTGTTCATCATGTGCAGGCCGGCCTGGACATTGTTCTGAAAGAAAACGACCAGGATGTGGCGGTTGTATATGCACCAGATGTTCTGGGAAGCGAAAACTTTATCCAGCCGCTGGGTGTTACGGATTTTACAGGCAGTATCTCGGTGACGGCAGGCGGTTCCGACAGAATAACCAGCCTGGATATCCAGGCTGCCGGCACCAGCGTTGTCGGTATTGCGGAAAACAGTATACACACCATTGGTATTTCAGGCAGCGGTGATGTGACCATGGATCTTCCCGAACAGGTGACCACAGTATCAGGAGCTGATGCTGCAGGTGATCTGGTTCTTGACATGTCACTGGTGGATCCGGCTGTTGTGCAGGATTATTTTGTGTCTGTGCACACAGGTTCCGGCAGGGACAGGATTACGGCCTCAATCCATGACAACCATATCAATGCAGGTGCTGGAGACGATCAGGTAATGGTGCCATCGGGACTCACCAGCGGGGACCTGCTGGACGGGGGAGAAGGGTTCGATACCCTGTTTCTTTCTTCTGAAGACCTTGTTGCTGCAGCTGCTGACAATGATATTCTTGCAGGACTGACCGGTTTCGAAGCTGTCGGCATCCTGGACGAGCTGGATGTCGGCACAGCCCTTGACATATCGGGTTTCGGTGTGAATGCGGTTGTCATTGCAGCCGGTCTTGCCGGGGACCAGACAATTGCTGGATTTGATACCAGTGCCCTGGTGGAGATCCGTACCCCTGCATCTGAAACCGATCTGCTGACCATTACCATGACAGATG
>JAABUD010000286.1 GCA_011389555.1 Desulfotignum sp.
CGAGTGGTCGTTCACGGCATTCTTTGCCGGATGCCTGGCGATCAGCGTCATTGCAACGGCGCTGTTCAACTGGTCTCATGGCAGCATCCTGCTGTCTGCATTCTTCCATTTCTCGCTCATGAATCCGATCTTTCCTGATGCGCAACCCTACGATACGTATCTGCTGATTATTTCTGCCATCCTGATCGTGTGGTGGAACCGCGGGAACATGTTCACCAGAAAAGCCTCAGTCACTAAAGTCATTCCAGACCCGAAAAAAGCAACCGATGACTGAACATGCCATGCAGACAGAAGGGAGTTCAGCTGCGCTGGGTTCCTGCCGGCCCTGCACTCGATATCGATTTTTTCTATATGATCCGGGGTCTGTGACAGATATTTTGAATTTGATCTGAAGCCGGAAATGAGAAATAATACAGATTTGTAAATCAATCCATCAAGGAGATGAGATGAATCAGATTTCGGATAACAGCGTGCACCCCATCCGGTTGACCCAGTGTGTGAAAGGGGCCGGGTGAGCGGCAAAATTGCCGCCCGGGGACCTGGCGGCTGCATTGACCGGATTGGTTGTTCCCACGGATGACAATGTGCTGGTGGGAATGGGGACGGCAGATGATGCCGGCGTTTACAGGGTCAGCGATGACCTGGCGTTGATCCAGACCGTGGATTTTTTTACCCCGATTGTGGATGATCCCTATGATTTCGGGCGGATTGCCGCGGCCAACGCGCTGTCCGATGTCTATGCCATGGGCGGTATTCCCAAAACCGCCATGAACCTGGTGGCGTTTCCTTTGAGTTCCATGGATATGGCGGTGCTGAAAAAAATTCTGGCCGGCGGAATCCGCGTACTGGAAGAATCCGGTGCCGTTCTTCTGGGCGGGCACAGTGTGGAGGATGATGAACTCAAGTATGGGTTGTCCGTCACCGGATTTGTTCATCCGGACCGGATTCTGGCCAACCAGGGCCTGAAACCCGGGGACCGGCTGATTCTCACCAAGCCGCTGGGCACGGGTGTCATGAACACGGCCGTCAAGGCCGGGCTGACGTCCCGGGATCAGGTACACGAGATTACCGAGCTGATGGCCGCATTGAACCGGGATGCCGCAGATGTCATGACCCGGTTTTCCGTCTCCGCCTGCACGGATATCACCGGGTTCGGTCTTCTGGGTCACCTGGCGGAAATGGTGTCCGGTACATCGGCCGGGGTTCGTGTTTTCAGCGATCAGGTCCCGTTGATATCCGGTGCACTGGATTTTGCCGGCATGGGCCTGGTGCCCGGGGGGGCGTTCCGGAACCGGCAGTTCCGGGCAGCCATGGTACACAGGGTCGACCGGATCAGCCCGGCGTTGCGGGATCTACTTTTTGATCCGCAGACTTCGGGGGGCTTGCTCATGGGGTGTCCGGAGGCGCAGTCACAAGACCTTCTTGCGGCACTGCACGACCAGGGGATCCTGTGCGCGGCGGTCATCGGAGAAGTACACGACCGCAGTCCCGGAACAATCGAGGTGGTCTGACAAGAGCGTGACAACAAACATGGAAGACAAACCAGATTCAAATTGAAAGTAGTCAAGGATGACAATGAATATCGATGCCAGGGGGCAGGCCTGTCCCCAGCCCGTGCTGTTGACCAAGCAGGGGGTGGATGCGCAGCAGCCTTTTCGTCTCACAATACAGGTGGACAATGAAGCCGCGGTTGAAAACGTATCCCGGTTCCTCGGGACCCGGGGATATGAGACCACCACAGCCGGTGAAAAAGGGTCTTTCACCGTTTCCGGTATTTATGCGCACACGTCAAAGCCAGAGGGTGACACGGACCCGCCCCGGATGACTCAACCTGTGCCGGCAGTTTCAGGGACGGATGACACAGAAGGGACTCAGAAAATACTGGTGGTCATTGCCACGGACCGCATGGGATTCGGGGACGATGATCTGGGGCAGAAACTGCTGATCAGTTTTGTCAAAACCCTGGGAGAAATGGGCAATGACCTGTGGCGGCTGGTGTTTGTCAATAACGGGGTCAAATTGACCATTGCCGGGTCTCCGGTGCTGGAAGCGCTTGTGGCCTATGAAAACCAGGGGATCTCCATCTGGGTCTGCGGCACCTGCCTGACCCATTTTGATCTGCTGGATGACAAACAGGTGGGAGAGACCACCAATATGCTGGATATTGTCACGGCCATGCAGCTGGCCGGAAAGGTGATCACGCTCTGACCCGGGGCAAAAACATCGATATTTTTCTTTCACCGGTGCCTGAAGCTGTGATATGATGCTGTCGTCACTTTTCAAGGGAGGCGATATTATGACTCAGACATCTTCACAACGACTGGTTACCGATCTGTTTGGCGCCGCAGGTGTGGAAATCAACGGCGCAAACCCCTGGGATATTCAGGTGAATCAGAATTTTTTCTTCAAGCGGCTGGTGGCCGGCGGCTCCAAGGCTCTGGGGGAAAGTTATATGGACGGGTGGTGGGAATGCCCACGCCTGGACCAGTTTTTCGATAAAATTCTGCAGGCCCGGCTGGATGAACAGGCCATAAAATCCATCCGGGCCGTGTGGTGCCGTGTCAAGGCGATGTTGACGGCATCTCCGGGAAAATTCAGGTCGTTTGAAATCGGCCGGCGGCATTATGACATCGGCAATGAGCTGTTTTCGGTGATGCTGGACCCATCCATGAATTATTCCTGCGGGTACTGGAAAAACGCCGATTCCCTGGAAGCGGCCCAGGAAGCCAAAATGGAGTTGATCTGCCGGAAATTACAGCTGCGCCCCGGTATGCGGGTGCTGGACATCGGTTGCGGATGGGGCGGGTTGTCGGCGTATATGGCGCAGAAACATCAGGTGAACGTGGTGGGAATCACGGTGTCAAAAGAACAGGTGTCGCTGGCCACAGAGCGGTGTCAGGGACTGCCTGTGGATATCCGGCTCATGGATTACCGGGACCTGGATGAATCCTTTGATCGGGTTGTGTCTGTGGGAATGTTCGAACATGTGGGAAGGGGCCACTACAAAACTTTCATGGCCGTGGTGCACCGGTGCCTGAAGGATCGGGGTCTTTTCCTGCTGCATACCATTGCCGGTAACCGGTCCGTGCGCAGCTGCGACCCCTGGGTTTCCACCTATATTTTCCCCAATTCCATGGTGCCTTCCAGCCGTCAGATCTCGGCGGCGGCGGAGAATTTTTTTATTCTGGAGGACTGGCACAGTTTCGGTCCTGATTATGATCCCACCCTGATGGCCTGGTATGACAATTTTGTGGCCAGCTGGGACAGGATCAAACACCGGTATGACAACCGGTTTTTCCGCATGTGGACCTATTACCTGCTGGCCTGTGCCGGCACGTTTCGGGCCCGGAGCAACCAGTTGTGGCAGATTGTGTTCTCAAAAGGCGGTGTCCGGCCGACATATCGCAGTGTGCGCTGATCCGGCCAGGCTCAGGGGCCGGAAGAAATCAGCCCTTTGGCCAGGGCATATCGGGTCAGGCCGGCAACGGTCTGGATGTCCAGTTTGGCTTTGAGATTCCTGCGGTGGATATCGATGGTTTTCACGCTCAATTGCAGGATTTCTGCCATTTTCCTGGAATTGTGACCTTCGGCGATATGCACCAGTACCTGTTTTTCCCGTGGGGTCAGGCGGCTCAGGCGATCCGGTGAATCTGTCACCAGCAGGTGAGTGATTTCCGGGCTCACATAGATATGGCCGTCCAGCACCTTTTTCATGGCCGTCATCAGTTCGTTGAAAGAGCAGGATTTGAGCACATATCCGGAGGCCCCGGCATTGAGCATGCCTTTGACATAAATTTTTTCAGTATGCATGGACAGGGCCACAATGCGGATTCCCGGATGGATTGCCAGGATTTTCCGGGTGGCTTCCATGCCGTTGAGATCGGGCATGCTGATGTCCATGAGGATGAGGTCCGGCACGGTTTTTTCGGCTAGCGAAACGGCCTGAACCCCGTTGACGGCCCGGGCCGTGACCGTGAACTCATCGGTTGTATTCAGGGCCTGACTGATGCCGTGGTGAAACACCCGGTGATCATCCACGATGAGGATGGATTTTTTCTTCATTGGGTATGGGGTTCCTTGGGGTTTACAGGAGCGGTCAGCAGAATGTTCGTTCCTGTGCCGGGGGTGGATGTGATGGTCAGGGTGCCGCCGAAATTCTGAATCCGCTCGGACAGGCTGTAAAGACCGAATCCACCGTTCGGCGTAGGTGTCAATGTCTGAACGTCCATGCCCGTGCCTGAATCTTCCACCTGCAGGCAGATGTCGGGCCCTTTCGTCCACAACTGGATCGTGGCGGTCGGTGTGCCGGCATGTTTCTTTATGTTGGTCAGCAGTTCATTGACGGCCCGGTACAGGGTGACCTTCAGCGCGTGGGGCAACGGAACCGGGTCCGTGACATGATTGATGTACTGGTATGCGGTTTTTTCCCGGGCATTGATCTCCTCGATCAGCGCACCAATGGCGATATCGATATCAAAGTCATCCAGAATCGGGGGAGACAGCTTGTAAATCAGGGACCGGATCTGCCCCACCGCCTGTTCGAGAATGGCTTGAATCTCGCTGATCTGGTCCGGCCGGGGCCGGTGATCGGATTCCATCAGGTTCTTTGTCCGGGAAATTCCCATGGCCAATGTCTGGACAACGCTGTCATGCAGATCGGAAGCGATCCTTTTGCGTTCAGTTTCATCCGAGTGGACCAGGTATTCATTGAGTTCTTTGAGCCGGGATGCCTGATGGGACAGGGCTTGCATATGGGCGTTTTCCCGCTGCTGGGACTGTTGCAGACGCCGGGTCATTTCATTGAAGGCCCGGGAGAGGTCCCCGATTTCATCGTTGCGGTTTTCCGGGGCTTTTTCTGAATACACTTCCCGGGATATCTGGTACGTCAGGCGGGTCAACTGCTGGAGGGGCCGGACAAACCGTCTCACGCCTGAATAACTGCACCCCAGGGCCACCAGAAAAATGATACCGGCATAGATCATAAAGCTTTTCAGAATTCCTGACAGGTTGTCATCCATTACTCTGCGTGTCTGCCGGATGGAGTTGAGCAGATGGTTTTCACTGCTTACCAGCACGATGTGCCAGTCGGTTTGATGGAGTCGGTGGGATGCCAGAACATAGGACTGGTCCTCCATGGTGAGGATGTCCCGGTGAGAGGATGAATTCAAAATGCGCCGAACGGTTTGTTCGACTTCCGGCTGCTGGGAGTGGGTGAGGTTCAAAGACAGGATGTCATCAGAATATTTGAAATGACTGATATCCACGTCCAGGCCGAACAACGGCAGCAAGGCAACAGGAAAAGAGATCAATCGACCCTGGGAATCCATGAGAAATGCAAAAAAATCGCCGGGAGGGGGATCCGGGTTCGAAAACACGGGATGGTTCTTGTTCAGATCCTGAAAAATATCGGCCAGAGGAATGTCCATACCGGTAATCCCTTTGAAGCCGTTGTTTCCATCCAGTATGGGGGCCACCCCCGTCAGCATCAGTCCGGGTGCCACATCGTCTTTGTACGGCCGGGTCCATCGAAAATGGTAGTCCGCACCGGACTGCCGGGTAAACGTGGTCATGGGTTCACCATCCCGGATGTCGAATACATCGGGGTTCGGCAGATTGAAACACGCCTGCCGCATGTCGGGATCCAGGGTATAGTATTTTCCGATCCCGGACCGGGTGATCATATGGACGGCCATTGCCCGGTGAGAATTTTTTTTGGCCATGACCAGGTACCGATCCATTTCCGCCAGGGCCCGCAGTTCCGATGCAATGGGCGGTGACAGGGTCTTGTCTCCCCAGAATGCCGTGATAAGGGGGTCGGATTCAGGGGTATACAAAATGGTGTTTCCGGGATTGCGTATCATGGACAACCCTGTGGAATGGAAGCCATCGCCGGCTGCCAGGCGGCGGTATATTTCACCGGCTTTCATTCCCAGAAATGTCACGGATGTTTGATAGTGAGAAAATGTTTCATCGTATTTCCGGGCTTTTTCCCGGGCCATGGATGCCAGATATTGATCGGCCATCTGTTTGATTTGTCGGGTATTGGCCGTATCCGCGAATTGACCCAGATTTTTCAACGATTGATTGACCAGAAAAAACAAGGGGATGGTAAGGATCAGTATGGATATGACGGAACTGCAGAACAGTTTTATGGAAATGGGTATTCTTGAAAAAAAGGGTTTTTTCGCTGTCATGGACTGTGAACATACACCATTTCCTTGCAGTTTGCAAGCCATGAACACCGCCGGCAGTGTCGTATCCGAGGGTCTGAAACCGGTTGTTACCGGTTCAACGTCCAGTCGTAATAAAGATACTGGATATGAATGTCACCGGTGGCGGATGTTTTATCCAGCGCCTGTTTCAACGGGTCGTCGGCATACCGGCGGATGAACCTGAGGGGATTGCCTGAAAAATCCGCTTCAAACCAGTGGAAAATCCGGCTGACAAACAGGGTTCCGTCTTTTACAAACGTGTTGCCCGGATGATTGATGAATCGCCGGGTTTGTTCATCCAGAAGAGTTTCCAGGGTGTCCCCTTCATAGGGTTCGTTCAAAAGAGGGGGGCAGCTTCTGGCCGCACAATTGATGGCAAAATGGATCCTGGGGTCTTTGAACCGGTTCCTGAGGATATCATGTTCGATATGGTCCAGGCTCACCGTGAATCCGTTGAGGGGAATGAATTTTTGACTCCAGGGACCGGAAAAGAAACTGCGGATCTCCTTGATGGAGTTGATGCCCGGATACCGGGTCAAAACCAGTTTGATGGTAAACGCGTTGTAGGCGTTGATATAAAAAGCGAACTGGTGATTGTCAGACAAGGCGCCCGGGTCTGTCCGGCTCAGAATGTCCAGGTATCGATCCAGTCTGGCCTCATCCTGCTTGAACCCGTCATAATCCACCCGGCCGTTTTTGACATGGTCGTTGAGCAGGTCGGCCCACAACCGGTTGTCCACGGAATCTGCGGCAACCGAACAAACCGGGCCGGTCAAAACCGTTGATGTGATCAATAACAAAAGAAAAAGCACTGGTTTCATGACAGCCAGTTAATCACAGTTTTTCAGGAATTGCCACCGGATTTTACGGTCCCGGGCGCAATCTTCCTGGTTTGAATGGTGCCGATGCCGGCAGCCAGATTCAAACCGCCGTGGAAAAACGGAAATGGCCGGAGGGTGAGATGGTTCAGATGGCGGAACTGTTTTCCGGGAAAAATCAGGCCGGCCCGCCACCCGCTAAAGTCTGCTGCCAGCTTCCGGGTGATTTCCCGGTAAAAGGCGGGGGTGTCCATGTTGTTTTCCAGGCGCCGGCCATAGGGCGGGTTCAGCACGACAATCCCTTTTTGGTTCGTGAATCGATTGGGAAGCAGATCGAAAAAGTCCAGTTGAAAGGGGTGCACCGGGGACAGAAACGCATGGCTGGACAGGTTGTCGACCAGTATGGCCAGGGCATCTGGATCCACATCCGAGGCAAATATGGATGAGGCGGCTGAAAACTGCTGTGCCGCCTGTGACCGCGCATGGGCAAACGCGGCCGGTCGGAACCCGGGCCAGGCTTCACAGGCGAACCGGCGATAGAATCCCGGGGGAATGCCGGCCTGAATCATGGCCCCTTCGATGGCAAACGTGCCGGATCCGCACATGGGATCCATGAGCACGTCCCGGTCGGTGAATCCGGCGGCGTTCAGGATGGCAAAAGCCAGATTTTCCCGCAGCGGGGCGGTTCCCACCTGTTTTTTGATCCCCCGTTTGAACAATGGGGTGCCGGACATGTCCAAAGAGATGTCAAACCGGTCGTTTTCGGCCCGGATCATGATTGTCTGTGGTACACGGGGGGGATCGGCCGTGCCGGTCTTGCGTTGTGCCGTGCCCAGGGCGGCCCGGACAATGGGGCCGCACCTGTCTGCAATGGCATCGGAATGGTACAGCCGGGAGGTGCGGGTAGTCACCTGTATGATGGGATCCGTGCCCGCCGGCAGAAACAGCTCCCAGTCAATGTCGGACAGTTTTTTTTCCAGTGCGGCAAACCGGGTGGCCCTGAACCGGGCCAGGCGCATGAGGATGCGGGATGGGGCACGAAGCCACAGGTTGGCCAGACATGCTTCGGGTAATTTGCCCAGAAAAGTCACTCCGCCGGGCACCACCTGAATGTCATGAACCCGGGCATTCAGGCCGGTGAGTTCTTTCGCGCACACCTGCCGGAGCCCGGGGGGGCAGACGGCGAAAAATTCATGGATCCTGGCACTGACTCGTCGTTTGACCCGCCGGACAAAGGCCGGATCCGTCATATGGGGGTCAGTTGTTTTCAGCGCAGGAAGTCAGGATCTGCTCAAGGCGTTCCTGGATGAAATCAACGGCCTGTGAAAGGGTGTCCCCGGAGACGTGTGGAATCTCGGCTCCCATCCGGGTGACCTCTGCTTCTTCCATGTCCGCGATTTTTGACACGGCAAAGCTGTCCACGGAGTCACCTTGAGGCAGCAGCCCGCATCCACCGGCGACGCCTACAAATTCATCTTTGTAAAAAATCGGAACCACCAGTTTTGTCAAACCGGCATCACATTCTTCCACCAGGGGTTTCCGCGACTGTTTCACCAGGGCGGTCATGTTCATGTGTGCTGCGGAGCAGATGTATGTCTGGCCTTTTTCCACGGCCTTGATGGCCGGGCACAGCGGGTTGGTGAAATTTTTTACACTCGTGATGCGGACTCCTTCGGGGTTGAATACAGATCCCTGAAGGTTGAATTTTTCGTACAGGTCGGTTTCCAGACCTTCCCATGTTTCCAGAGGGCAAATATCTAAAAGGGTCATATCGGATTCCTGAAAAAATATAGAGTATATTCAATCATGATGTGAATGTCAAACTGATCTGGAACCCCGGGATGGTGACACCTTGTTTTAAGGGGTAAGATAGGAGGGAAAGATGCCACCATCCCGGGGTTCCAGACTGTTTTTCAATTTTACCAGTGGCCTTCGGTATTGGCAGCGGATGAAAGAGTGTATTCACCCGCCTTGAACCGTTCCACCGCGGATTGGACCGTGCCGCTGACATCGTTGGCCACCTTGACGCCTGCGGCATCCAGTGTTTTGAACGCGTTGGGACCGCAGAACCCGGTCAAAAGGACATCTGCTTTTTTTTCCGACACCGCGGCAGCCGCCTGAATGCCGGCACCCTTGAACGCATCCTTGTTGGCGGCATTGTCGATGACATCCACTTCCAGGGTTTCGGAATCCACCACCAGGATATAGGCTGCCCGACCGAAACGCGGGTCTACGTCCGCGGACAGATCCGTGCCCGTGGCTGTAATGGCAAGTTTCATGAGACCTCCTTATTGCCCGCCGCCACCGCCGCAGACCTGGTCGTTGGTGATTTCCGGCAGTTTGCCGGCAATGAGATCCATGACCACGGGTTCGATCTCGGGCCGCTGGTCATCATGGAACACGTCAATGCCGACCTGGCGGAATCCCATTAACGGCCGCATGCCGATGCCGCCCACGATCAGGGCGTTGACCCGATGTCCCGCCAGCAGATTGACCGGCACCATACAGCCTCCCTGGACATGCTCCTGGTTGGCCAGGGTGGAAACCCCGGTAATTCTGCCGTCTTCCACATCCACAAAGGTAAACACGTCACAATGTCCGAAATGACCGGAACGAGTGCCCTTGAGGCCTCCCTCACCATTGGAGGGAATCGCGATTCTTCCGTTTTTCATACAAACTCCTTCAAACTGATATTTATGTTGTACATGGAAATTAGTTACATCAATCGTTCCAGTTTCATGGCAGGATGCGCCATCACCGTTTCCCGGATCTGTTTGACCGCCTGGGCCGCCGGGCTGCCGCCGTCATATTCCAGCAGCGTCTGAATCTGGATCATGGCTTTGGTAAAGGCCGGATCAAAAGGAATTTTTCCTGCCATCCCTATATTTTTTTCCCGGGCAATGGTTTCGATGGCCTGTGTCTGTTCCGGGTTCAGATCGAATTTATTGATACACACCATGGCCGGGATCTTGAAATGGGCGGCCAGTTCCCCCACCCGTTTCATGTCATGGATTCCCGACACCGTGGGTTCCGCCACGATGAGAATGGCACTGGCCTGTCCGATGCTGGCAATGACCGGGCACCCGATGCCCGGAGGGCCGTCCGTGAGGATCAGATCGATATGCGCGTCTCTGGCCCGTTTTTTGGCCTGTTCCCTTACTAAGGCCACCAGGCGCCCGGAATTTTCTTCTGCAATGCCTAGCCGGGCATGGACCATGGGGCCGAACCGGGTATGGGATACAAACCACTGACCGCAGGTTTTCGGGGGAAAATCAATGGCGGATTCCGGGCACATGTCCACACAGACTCCGCAGCCTTCGCAGTTCAAGGCATCCACGGAATATTCTCCCTGGTTTTCATCAATGGCATCGAACCGGCACAGTTCCAGACACGTACCGCACCCGGTACACCGGTCCGGGGCGATGACCGCCTCGTTGCCGCCCACAAAATCATGGGTTTCCTGAACATCCGGGTCCATGATCAAGTGCAGGTCGGCTGCATCCACATCCGCATCACAGAGCATCAATGAGGATTCAAGCCCTGCAAATGCGGCGGTCAGGCTGGTTTTGCCCGTGCCGCCTTTTCCACTCAATATCACCAGTTCTTTCATGGGGCACACTTTTCTGAATCTGCCAGAAGGCAGATTTTCTGGTAAAGGGTTTGAAATTTTTCTTTGTACTCTTTTTGCTGGGAGATGATCAGATCGCCTCTGGAATAGGCCTGGGCAATGGCCTTGTCATAGGGGATTTCCATGAGAACCGGCAGGTTTTTTTCTTTTGCATAGGCATATACGGCATCATCTCCCATTCCGGCCCGGTTGATGATCAGGCCGTGGGGGAGGTTCATCATCCGCACGGTTTCCACGGCCAGTTTCAGGTCATTGAGCCCGAACGGGGTGGGTTCTGTGACCAGGATGACAAAATCGGTGTCTTTCATGGCGGCGATGACCGGACAGGACGTACCGGGCGGGGCGTCGATCAAGGTGATCCCCTGATCGGGCGCCCGGTGGGATTTGACCTGGCGGATCACCGGCGGGACCATGACCTGGCCGATGTCCAGCAATCCCTGGCCGAAATTCATGTCCGGCAGCGGCACAGTGCCGGTTTCCACGGTTCCTAAAATCCGTTCTTTTTCCGTGACGGCATTTTCCGGACAGATGACCGTGCAACCGCCGCAGGAATGACACAGTTCAGGAAAGGTGACCACCGTGTCTCCAGCCACGGCAATGGCATTGAACCGGCAGATGTCCATACATTTTTTGCAGAACGTGCACCGGTCCAGATCGATTTCCGGCACGGGGGCAATCACTTTTTCCCGGGATTGGATGTCCGGGTGCAAAAATAAATGGAGGTTGGGTTCTTCCACATCACAATCGAGCACCGTGACCGGCTGATTCAACGAAGCGGCCAGATTGGCGGCCACCGTTGTCTTGCCCGTACCGCCTTTTCCGCTTGCAATGCTGATGATCATTTAGGATACCTCTTTTATGTTACAATAGGTTGAGTTTTTTCAAGATGGCCACCAGTTTTTCTCCGGATTCAGCATCCGGGGCCGGTGGCAGCTGCATGAGTACGCCATACCCTTCATACGCCTCATGAAATTCGTCTGCAGATAACCTGCTGACTGCGGCACAGCTGGTCATGGGACTTGTCATGGTCACCTGTTCCACCAGATCCCGGCCGGTCATGTCTGTCAGGGTTTCGTCCGTGATCACCAGATCCATTTTTTTCCCCTGATCCATGGCCTGGGAGATGAGTTCCAAAACAGATTTTCCGGTGTCCGTCCTTTGCATATCCACTGGATACGGCTGAAACACGGTCTCCATATTTTCAAACACCTGCTTGTCTTTTGCCGCCAGTACCGCGTATATCATGGTGTTTCCTCACGTTCTTTGTTCGGTTCTGACCATTACCGGGGTCATTCAACACCCATCCTCACAAAGCAAGGCCTGTGCCATTCAGATCTTTCCGAAAATAAAAACCGGGTTTGGTTGAAATATCAGCCGGTTGCCCCATATGGCACAACCGGTTTCCGGGCAATCAATCCAAATGGAAAGGGACAAAGGTTGCACTTGTGCAACCCGGGGTATCGTTTCTGAATCAACGCGACGGTTCCCTGGTCGGCAAAAATCGGGCAAATCCCGTGGATCGACCGGGTGGATCGGCCGATTGGCAGGGTCGATCAGAGCAGAACACGGGTATGGATTTGCTGGCATAATGTTTGCTTTATTCTAGAAAATAGATCCTGAGCCAAGGGAGGTGTCTTGATGTCGGATCCCTGCAATCATTCGGCGGAAACGGGAACTGCCCGTGCCGGAACAGAAAAAAACAGGCCGCTGCACGTCCAAAACCCATGGACGATCCTGGTGATCGATGATGAACCCGATGTCCGTGAAATCATGGTCATCAGCCTGGAAGATGCCGGTTACAACACCCTTTCCGCGCCTGACGGCGAAACCGGACTCAAGCTTCTGGCCTCCCGCGGCCCTCAGATTCTCATCACGGATATCAAAATGCCGGGCATGAGCGGCCTGGAAGTCTTGAAACAGGCCCGCAGCATCCGGCCGGAAACCCAGGTGATCGTCACCACTGGATTCGCAGATATCAAAAAAGCGATCATTGCACTGCAGCATGATGCGTCTGATTTCATCACCAAGCCCGTGGATGACACCACGCTGCACCTGGCCCTGAAACGGGCCATGGAGCGGTATCAAAACCAGAAGCAACTGGCGGATTACACGCGGCTTCTGGAACAGACCGTCCTGAACCAGGAAAAGATTCTGCATCAGGAAAAAATGATGTCTCTGGGACGGCTGGCCGCCAGCATGGTTCACGAGATCAACAACCCGCTGTCCGGCATCCTGAACTATATTCAGCTGATGATCCGGCTGGTTGAAAAACCGGAATGGGATGAGGCCCGCCGGAACCGGTTCAACAACTATCTGACCGTGGTGTATCAGGAAACCCGGCGGTGTGCCGACCTGGTATCCGGTCTGCTCCAGTTTTCCAGAAAATCCAGTCTTCAGTTCAAGCCCGTGGATATCGGTGAGCTGATCGAGTATAGCCGGATGCTGTGTCAACACAGGCTGGAACTGGCGCAGATCCGCCTGGAAATCACCTGTGATCCGGAAATATCCGACGTGTCGGGCGATGCCAATCAACTGCAGCAATGTCTGATCAATCTGATCTTCAATGCCATTGACGCGATTGAAGCAAGCCCCGGACCGGACCCGGCCGGTGGGGATGACGTCCCATCATCGGCCCGGGCGGGCGGGCGCATTTCGCTGAACGCGGATATGGATGATGCAGATCAACAGGTGCGCATCCGGGTGGAAGATACCGGCAAAGGCATTGCGCCCGAGGACCTGCCCCGCATTTTTGAACCGTTTTTCACCACCAAACAGGACGGTCACGGTGTGGGCCTGGGATTGTCCACTGTATATGGCATCGTCGAGCACCACAACGGCACCATTACCGTGGACCGTGCCGCAAGACAGGGAACCTGTTTCACCATTCTGCTGCCCGTGGCGGACAAACACACAGAAAAAAAGGAAACCAGTTCATGATACCTGATACCATGCCATTGCGTTTAGGGGTTTACATCTGTCACTGCGGCGTGAATATCGCCGGAAAAGTGGATGTGGCGGATGTCAGCGAATGGGCCGGATCCCTGCCCCATGTGGTCATCTCCAGGGACTACAAATTCATGTGTTCCGAACCGGGCCAGGCCATGATTGAAACAGACATCAAAGAATATGGTCTGAACCGGGTGGTGGTGGCGTCCTGTTCCCCGAGGCTGCATGGCAAAACCTTCATGGAAACCTGCCGGAGAGCCGGGATCAATCCTTATTATTTCAACATGGCTTCGGTCAGAGAACAGGTGTCCTGGGTGACCAAAGACCGGGACCGGGCCACCCGCAAGGCCCGGCGCCTGGTGGCGGCGGCCGTGAGCCGGGTGGCCTGTCATCAGCCGCTGACCACGGGTCTGTCCGAGGTGCATCCGGATGTGGCCGTCATCGGCGGGGGCATTGCCGGGATGCAGGCGGCCATCGATATCGGTAACGCCGGCCTTACG
>JAABUD010000287.1 GCA_011389555.1 Desulfotignum sp.
AGCGTCGTCTTGCCATGGTCGATATGACCGATGGTTCCAATGTTTACATGCGGCTTTTTCCGCTCGAATTTCTCCTTAGCCATCTTCTTTATTCCTCCATTGGAATGTTTTAAGGATTCTTACACTTTTTTACCACCTGAAATGGGCAAATGCCTTGTTGGCCTCTGCCATCTTGTGAGTATCTTCTTTCTTTTTAATGGCGCCGCCCCGCTGATTGTACGCATCCATCAGCTCAGCAGCCAGCTTTTTTTCAAACCCTTTTTCAGAACGTCCACGGCTGTAATTGATCAACCATCTGAAAGCCAGAGCGGTCTGACGGGCCGGATTGATATCTGTGGGCACCTGATAGGTGGACCCACCGATCCTTCTGGATTTGACTTCCACAGCCGGGCGAATATTGTCCACTGCTTTTTTAAATACGTCCAGAGCAGACTCACCCACTTTTTCTTCGGCGGTCAACAAAGCGCTGGTCACCACTTTCCGGGCCGCATTTTTTTTTCCATTTCTCATCACGCAGTTCACGAATTTTGCCGCAAGCTTTTGTTCCTGCGTGGCATTTTTCATCAAATTTTCACTTATGATATGTTTCTGTGCCATGTATCATGTCCATTTTTTAGTCTTGATTGAATTACTTGGGTCTTTTGGCACCGTATTTGGAACGGCCCTGTCGCCTGTCATCCACACCCAGGGTATCCAGCGCCCCCCTGACGATATGATACCGGACACCCGGAAGGTCTTTGACCCTGCCGCCTCTTACCAGTACCACCGAGTGCTCCTGAAGGTTGTGCCCCATGCCCGGAATGTATGCGGCAACTTCCATCCCGGTCGTCAATCTGACTCTTGCCACTTTTCTCAAGGCGGAGTTCGGCTTTTTAGGCGTTGATGTATACACCCTGGTACAAACTCCTCGTTTCTGAGGCCCGCCTTTCAAAGCAGGCGTACTTACCTTTTTTTCAGCTTTTTTTCTACTTTTTTTAACCAACTGATTAATGGTCGGCATAATTTTTCAACGCTCCTTATACATTCTATACATCGCCTTACACGACAAAATATTTAATTCTACTTATCAAAACTTAAAATGTCAAGAAAATTTTAAGTTTTCATTACACATTCGCGGCCTCACCCAGGCCGACCTCTACATTTCGATAAGCCGGAAAACCGGTCCCGGCTGGAATCAAACGTCCCATTACCACATTTTCTTTCAATCCTTTGAGCCCATCGTATTTGGCTTCGATGGCGGCCAGAGTCAATACCTTTGTGGTTTCCTGGAACGATGCCGCGGACAGAAAGCTGTCTGTTGACAACGAGGCCTTGGTAATTCCCAAAATCAATGGTTCGCCTTTGGCCGGCTCTCCTCCCTTCATTGCCACCTCGCGGTTGGTTTCCTCGAAAACCACCCGGTCCACCTGCTCATCCGGGATAAAACTGGTATCTCCCGTGGACACCACCTTGACCCGGCGCATCATCTGCCGGATCACCACTTCGATATGCTTGTCATTGATACGGACCCCCTGCAGACGATACACCTCCTGGACCTCATCCACCAGATATTTGGCCAGCGCCACTTCCCCTTTGATATTCATGATATCCTGCGGGTTGGCACTGCCGGCAATCAACGGATCCCCCGCTTTGATGAAATCTCCGTCGTACACGGTGACGTGCTGTCCTTTGGGAATGGCATATTCTTTTTTCTCACCCACATCCGACGGTGTCACCGTGACTTTCTGCCGGCCCTTTGTCCCTTTGGACACATTGACGTTCCCGTCTATCTCCGACAAAATGGTGGGGTCTTTGGGTTTTCTCACCTCGAACAGCTCTGCCACCCGGGGCAGACCACCGGTGATATCCTTGGTTTTGGTGGTGGCTCTGGGCAGCTTGGCAATGACATCTCCTGCCAGAACATGGTCGTCTTCTTCCACGGTCAAAATGGCATTGACCGGCAGAAAATACCGGGCCGCGGTATTGGAAGAAGGCAGTTTCACGGCTTTTCCGCTCGCGTCCCGCAACGTGATGCGGGGCCGGGTTTCAGAATCCTTGCCTTCGGTAATGGTCCGGCTGACCTTGCCGGTCACCGGGTCGATCTGTTCCTGTACAGTATTGCCGATTTCAATATCGGCATACCGGACCCGTCCGGACACTTCCGTAATGATGGGGGTGGTAAACGGGTCCCAGCTGGCAATGATTTCACCGGGTTCGATGAACTGCCCGTTTTTGGCTTGAAGCGTGGCTCCGTAAATCACGGTTTCCCTGGCCCGCTCCCGGCCGTCTTCACCCACGATGGTGACCCCGCCACCCTTCCGGTTCATGACAATGACATCATTGCCGGCCGTGGTCACGGTCTGGAGGTTTTCATTATATTTGAGAATGCCCCCGACCCGGGCTTTGACCTCCGCCACCTCCACCTTTCTGGAGGCGGTACCACCGATATGAAACGTCCGCATGGTCAGCTGGGTACCGGGTTCTCCGATGGACTGGGCCGCCACGATACCGATGGCCTGTCCAATTTCCACGGTGTCGCCGTGGGCCAGATCCCGGCCGTAACATTTGGAGCAGACCCCGTGTTTTGAATTACAGGTCAGCACCGAACGGATTTTTACTTTCTGAACCCCGGCTCCTTCAATTTTTGCCACGTGCATTTCCGTCAACTCCGTATCCACCCCCACAATATAGTCATCGGAATACGGATCTCTGACATCCTCTTGAACCACCCGGCCCAGGATTCTCTCTCCCAGGGTTTGAATCACCTCTCCGCCTTCGTACAACGCTTCCACCTCAATTCCGTTGATGGTGCCACAATCTTCTTCAATAATGGTACAATCCTGACCCACATCCGCCAGCCGCCGGGTCAGATAACCGGAGTTGGCTGTTTTCAGAGCAGTATCCGCCAGACCTTTCCGTGCACCATGAGTGGATATAAAATACTGCAGCACGGTCAATCCTTCCCGGAAGCAGGCCGTAATGGGGTTTTCAATAATCTCACCCGAGGGTTTGGCCATCAGCCCCCGCATTCCGGCCAGCTGGCGCATCTGATCCTTGGACCCACGGGCCCCGGAATCTGCCATGACGTACACGGCATTCAGCCCTTCCAGGGCTTCGACGTTCTTGGCACCGGTGGGATTTTTCATCAGCTCCATCATGGCGTTGGCAATATCATCGGTGGCCTGGGCCCAGATATCCACCACCTTGTTGTATTTCTCACCCTGGGTGATCAACCCTTCTGCATACTGATTTTTGATCTCCTGAACATTTTTTTCCGCGGCTGACACAAGATCCCATTTCTGTTCCGGTATGATCATGTCATCCACACAGATGGACAACCCGCCCAAAGTGGAATATTTATATCCGATATCCTTGAGCCGGTCGGACAGAACCACGGTTTCCTTCAATCCGATATTCCGGTAGGCATAATCGATGAGCTTGACAATGGAACCCTTGTCCATCAGCTTGTTCACCAGTTTGAACGGCAACGTGGTTTTGCGCTCGTCCACTTTGAAAACAGTGAACCGGTCCCCGACCATCCGGACATCCGTGAACTGGTCCGGTTTCAACCCGAACAGCTGTTCGACCACCACGTCCGATACCTGAAACAGATTCTTGAATTCCTTGCGGGTCAACAACCCGGTCTTGCCCAGCGTCTTTTTGATCTCGTCATCAGAATACTTTTTCAATACCCCATCAAAGGATTTTCCGGCTTTCAATTCCGCCAGAGCCGCCTCGCACGATTCCTCGGCATCAGTCCGGATCCGGCTCAAAGACAAGAGGGTATCACCGGGGATGGTTTCCCACAGCAGAATCCGTCCGGTGGTGGTATCATAGATTTCTCCGTCAATCCGGACCTTTATTTTGGCATGAAGTGCCAGAGAACCGGCATCGAACGCATACCGGACTTCCTCGATGGAGGAAAACACACTGCCTTCCCCTTTCTGGTTCGCCACGGCCCGGGTCATGTAATAGATACCCAGTACAATATCCTGGGTCGGTACGATAATCGGCTGCCCATTGGCCGGTGACAGAATATTGTTGGTGGAAAGCATCATCACCCGGGCTTCCAGAAGGGCCTCCAGAGACAAGGGCACATGCACCGCCATCTGGTCTCCGTCGAAGTCCGCGTTGAATGCCGGACAGACCAGGGGATGCAGCTGAATGGCCTTTCCTTCGATCAGTACGGGTTCAAATGCCTGGAATCCGAGACGATGCAGGGTGGGTGCCCGGTTGAGCATCACCGGATATTCCTTGACCACCGATTCCAGGGCATCCCATACTTCATTTTCTTCCTTTTCCACCATTTTCTTGGCGCTCTTTACGGTGGAAACCAGCCCTTTTTGCTCCAGATAATTGTAAATGAATGGTTTGAAAAGCTCCAGTGCCATTTTTTTGGGAATACCGCACTGATGAAGCCGCAGTTCGGATCCCACGGTAATCACGGTACGCCCGGAGTAATCCACCCGTTTTCCCAGGAGGTTCTGACGGAACCGGCCCTGTTTTCCCTTCAAGGTATCACTCAACGATTTGAGCGGTCGTTTGTTGGTTCCCGTGACCACCCGGCCGTGCCTTCCGTTGTCGAACAGCACGTCCACCGACTCCTGAAGCATCCGTTTTTCATTTCTGACGATGATATCCGGCGCATACAGGTCCACCAGCCTTTTGAGACGGTTGTTCCGGTTCAGTACCCGCCGGTACAGGTCATTGAGATCGGAAGTGGCAAACCGGCCCCCTTCCAGCGGAACCAGAGGCCGGAGATCCGGCGGCAAAATGGGGCAGGCGGTCATGATCATACGGGAGGGTTCGATCCCGGAAGTCAGAAAAGCGGAAATCACCTTGAGCCGCTTGGCCATTTTCTGCTGCTTGGCCACGGATTTGGTGAGACTGATCTCCTCTTTGAGCATATCATGAATGCCCTGAAGATCCAGTTCATCCAGCAGCTTCAAAATCGCCTCCGCTCCGATTCCCGCCACAAACCCTTCGTCTCCGAACGTTTCAATGGCTTCGTAATATTGATCATCCGACAAGAGCTGATATTTTTTCAACTCCGTGTCTTTGGGGTCCATCACGATGTAAGAATCAAAATACAGCACTTTTTCCAGACTTTTCAACGTCAGGTCCAGTGCGTTGCCGATCTTGGAAGGCAGGCTTTTCAAAAACCAGATATGGGACACCGGAGATGCCAGCTCGATGTGGGCCATGCGGTCACGACGGACTTTGGACTGAATCACCTCGACCCCGCATTTTTCACACACCACCCCCCGGTGTTTCATGCGCTTGTACTTGCCGCAGTTGCATTCGTAATCTTTGGTGGGGCCGAACACCTTGGCGCAGAACAGTCCATCCCGCTCCGGCTTGAAGGTCCGGTAATTGATGGTTTCCGGTTTTTTGATCTCACCATGGGACCACTCTCTGATCTGGTCGGAAGAGGCAAGGCTGATCTGAACACCCTGGTAAATCTTGGGATCTTTCGGTTTTGCGAAGAAATCGTATATATTGTCCAATGCTTTCTCCTTATTTATTGCCTTCTATAAGATTCATATCCAAACCCAGACTGTTGAGTTCCTTGATCAAAACCCGGAATGATTCAGGCATGCCCGGTTCCAGTACGCTCTGACCTTTGACAATTTTTTCATACATACGGGTTCTGCCCACCATATCGTCGGACTTGACGGTGAGAAATTCCTGAAGCGCATGGGCCGCACCATAGGCTTCCATGGCCCAGACTTCCATTTCACCCAGGCGCTGCCCGCCGAACTGGGCCTTGCCGCCCAGGGGCTGCTGAGTCACCAGGGAATAGGGACCGATCGACCGTGCATGCAGTTTGTCATCCACCAGATGATGCAGCTTGAGCATATACATGGCTCCCACGGTGACCGGTGTGTGAAAAGGTTCACCGGTTCTGCCGTCATACAGAGTGGCCTGACCGGATCGCTGATACCCGGACATGTCGAGCAGATCCTTGATTTCTTCTTCCGTGGCACCGTCGAATACCGGGGTGGCGGTATGAACACCGTTTTTGTAAAGAGACGCAAACGCAAGCAACGCCGGATCATCCATGGCATCGATCCGGTTGGCCTGCACATCCTCGATATCATCGACTTTTTGTTTTTCGGTCAAAGAAAATATTTTTTTCACTTTATCCCGAAGTGTATCCAACCGGTTTTCTTCGATCATTTCACTGATCTGCTGACCCAAACCAAACGCGGCCTGGCCCAGATGAATCTCCAGAATCTGGCCTACGTTCATACGGGATGGCACGCCCAAAGGATTGAGCACCATATCCACGGGCCGTCCGTCCGCAAAATACGGCAGGTCCTCCACTCGAAGAATCCGGGAAACCACCCCTTTATTCCCATGCCGGCCCGCCATTTTATCCCCCACGGACAACACCCGTTCCATGGCCACGCTGATCTTGATCAGCTTCAACACGCCCGGAGGCAGATCATCGCCTTTCTCGAACCGGGAAACCTGTCGATTGAAATGTTCTCTGGCTTTTTTGATCTGTTCCTGGGCCTGTTCCAGAGTCTGCTGGGCTTTTTCCGTGATCACGGCATCTTCCACAGACAGATTCACCAGCATTGAAACCGGAATCTTTTCCAGCATACCCGGTACAATGATATCGCCTTTTTTGATCTGTTTTTTTCCGGATTTTTCCAGATCGGCCTGCACTTTGTGCCCGTCCAGAATCAATGCCACTTTTTCTCTGGCCACCTGGGAAATAATTCGGATCTCATCATCCCGGTCTTTTTCCAGGCGTTCAATTTCCTCATCCTCGATGAGCCGGGTCCTGTCATCCTTGGGCAGACCTCTTCTGGAAAACACCTTGGCATCGATCACTTTGCCGCTGACCCCCGGGGGCACCGTCAACGATGTATCTTTGACATCACCGGCTTTTTCTCCGAAAATAGCCCGGAGCAGCTTTTCTTCCGGAGACAGCTGGGTTTCTCCCTTGGGTGTGATTTTTCCCACCAGAATATCTCCGGGGAACACTTCGGCACCCAGACGAATAATACCGCTGTCATCCAGATTTTTCAGCGCATCTTCTCCCACATTGGGGATATCCCGGGTAATTTCTTCTTTTCCCAGCTTGGTGTCCCGGGCCAGCACTTCAAACTCCTCCACATGGACCGACGTGTAAACCCCGTCTTTGACCAGACGTTCGCTCACCAGAATGGAATCCTCATAATTGTATCCATCCCAGGGCATGAACGCCACCGTGACATTTTTTCCCAACGCCAGTTCGCCCATTTCCGTGGAGGGACCATCCGCAATCACCTGACCTTTTTTCACCCGGTCCCCTTTATCCACAATGGGCCGATGGTTGAAACAGGTATTTTGATTGGAGCGGACAAATTTGGTACAATTGTAAATTGAAACCGCTTTATCAAACCCGTTGAAGTCATCATCGTCATTTCTCACCACGATGCGTTTGGCATCCACATCCACCACAGTACCGTCATAATCCGCAACAATGGTGACCCCTGAATCTCTGGCCACCACGCTTTCCATCCCCGTGCCCACCAGGGGGGCTTCACTGCGGATCAGCGGAACCGCCTGACGCTGCATGTTGGATCCCATCAGGGCCCGGTTGGCGTCATCGTTTTCCAGAAACGGAATCAACGCAGCCGACACGGAGACCAGCTGATTCGGAGACACATCCATATACTTGACCACATCCGGGGGAACCAGCTCGAACTCACCTGCCACCCGGGCGGATACGGTGGGGTTGATGAACCGGCCACCCGTATCCAGCGGTGCATTGGCCTGGGCAATGGGGTGGTCTTTTTCCTCGAACGCGCTCAAATGTTGAATGGATTTGCTGGCTTTTGACTCATTCACCAGACGGAACGGTGTTTCTATGAATCCGAAATCATTGACCCGGGCATAGGTACAAAGAGAAACGATCAACCCGATGTTGGGTCCTTCCGGGGTCTCAATGGGACAGATACGCCCGTAATGGGACGGGTGAACGTCCCTGACTTCAAAGCCCGCACGCTCCCGGGTCAGACCGCCGGGTCCCAGGGCGGACAACCTTCGTTTATGAGTGGTTTCAGACAATGGATTGGTCTGATCCATGAACTGGGACAGCTGAGACGTACCAAAGAATTCCCTGACCACGGCCGAGACCGGTTTGGGGTTCACCAGATCATGAGGCATCATGGCATCCACTTCCTGCATGCTCATTTTTTCCTTGATGGCCCGTTCCATGCGGATGAGTCCGATGCGGTAATGGTTTTCCAGCAATTCCCCGACAGCACGAACCCGACGATTACCCAGATGATCGATGTCATCCACCTGTCCCTGGGTATCTTTCAGCTGGATCAGCGTCGCGGCGGTCAGGAGCACATCTTCTTTGCGCAGGGTTTTCACGTCCAGCTTGGTATCCACGCCCAGGCGAAGGTTCATTTTCAGTCGCCCGACTTTGGAAAGGTCATAATATGCCTGACGGAAAAACAGATGATCAATAAAATCCTGGGCCACTTCAATGGTCGCGGGATTCCCGGGACGTAACCGGCGATAAATATCCATCAGTGCCACTTCCCTGGACTGCACTTTGTCACTCACCAGGGTTTTTCTCATGGCATCGGAACTTCTGGAATCCACTAGCAGAATGTGAAAATCCGATATTCCATGATTTTCAAGAATTTCAAAGGTATCTTCTTCGATCAGCTCCCCGGGCTTGAACAGAACTTCACCGCTGTCCGGATTCTGGATGTACTGGGCAAACGCCTTATGCATCAGATCTTCGATGGCGATGGGAATCAAGGTCAGTCCTTCGTCCGCCAATTGTTTCAAGGCCCGTTTTGTAAAGATTCTTCCCTGTTTTACAATCACTTCTCCTGTTTCAGGTGAAAGGATATCGAAACTGGCCCGCTGCCGGACCAGATTGTCAGGAACAAACTCCTTAAAAAACGAGCCTTCCTTTTTCACAATGCGCTCTTTCCGGTAAAAGAAGTCCAGGATATCTTCGCTGGTGTACCCGAATGCCTTGAACAGGATGGAAACCGGAAATTTTCTGCGCCGGTCGATCCGGATATTGATGATGTCCTTGGGATCGATTTCCATATCGATCCAGGAGCCTCTCACCGGAATGATTCGGGCGTTGTAGATAATTTTCCCTGTGGAGTAGTTTTTTCCTTTGTCATGATCAAAAAACACACCTGAAGAACGGTGAAGCTGGCTCACAACCGCCCTTTCAGTCCCATTGATGATAAATGTGCCCTGACGGGTCATCATAGGGATGGTGCCGAAATAAATTTCCTGCTCCTTGATATCACGGATGGTGGCGTTCCCCGTGTCTTTGTCATGATCATATACCACCAGCCGCACCCGGATATTGACAGGAATATCGTAGGTCATCCCCCTGCTGATGCATTCTTTCATGGAATGCTTGGCTTCGCCGAACGAATATGACACATATTCCAGCGATGCCGTATCAGTGAAATCCTTGATAGGGAAAACTGATTTGAATACCGCATGCAGCCCTTTTTCTTGTCGTTCAGCGGGCTGGGTTTCACGTTGCAGAAAGCTTTCGAAAGAATTACGCTGCATACCGATCAAATCCGGTATATCGATGATTTTTCGCTTGCTGCCGAATTCTTTTCGAATACGCTTGTTGCTCAAAAGACTATCGGTCATGTTGTCTCCCATAAGTGAGTTTTTCCAACCGTAAAAGCGGAGACACGACCCTATTGTCATGTCCCCGCACAGGAATGATGCTCGAAAGCGCGTATTTTCTACGCTTTACTGAAATTATTTTATGGCAGCCTGGGCGCCGGCTCCCTCAAGTTGTTCTTTGATTTTTTCAGCTTCCTCCTTGGGGATTCCTTCTTTGACCGGCTTGGGCGCTTCTTCGACCAGGGCCTTGGCTTCTTTGAGACCCAGCCCGGTGATGGCGCGAACTTCTTTGATCACATTGATCTTTTTATCACCCACGGTCTCAAGAACAACATCAAATTCTGTTTTTTCCTCTTCCGCAGCAGCGGCATCACCCGCTGCCGGCATGGCGCCACCGGCAAATGCAACCGGCGCGGCCGCACTGACACCGAACTTGTCTTCCAGTTCCTTGATCAGCTCCGACAATTCCAACACGGTCATGTTGGCAATAAACTCAATAACATCATCTTTTGTGATATCAGCCATTTTTATCTCCTAAATCGTTTGTGACATTTTTTTAGTAAAGGTTGAATATAATAATCTTCAAGTAAAGGGCTAGGCGGCTTCTTTCTGATCTTTGAGACCATTGAGCACATTGACCAGACCTCTGGGAACACCGGCCAGTACATTGACAAATGATGTGGGAACCGCATTGAGGGTGTAGACCAGTTTGCCCAGCAATTCTTCTTTCGAGGGCATTTTGGCCAGGGCCTTGATCTCTTCGGTCTCCAGGAGTCTGCCACCGAATACGGCGGCTTTGATCTCGAGTTTTTCATTGTCTTTAGCAAAATCGACCAGGACTTTGGCTGGTCCGACTGGATCTGTCGCAGACGTGACAAGGGCAGTAGGGCCTTGGTAAAAATCCGCCATCAACGCTGCATCCGTATTCTCGGACGCTCGGTTCAGCAACGTGTTCTTGACCACTTCCATGCTGGCCCCGGCTTGTCTGAGTTCGTAGCGAAGTCGGGTGATTTTCTGAACATCAAGCCCTTTGTAATCAATGAGAAGGGCGATCTGCGCTTCTGCCAATTGAGTGGCCACTCGCGCCACCAGGTCTTTTTTCTGGGAAAGATTCAACATTTTTTTACACCTCCTTTCTTTGTTAAATTCGAAGGTGCCAACAAAACCAAAACAAAAATTGACTTTTCCGTCTCGGCAGGCCGGCAATCCGATTATGCACTGTGTGCACCTACTGTCTCTGACAGTTGATTTTTCTGGGAAACCTCAATTATTTAATCAGCAAAGGATCCACTTTGATTCCCGGGCCCATTGTTGATGACACACTGACGGTTTTCAGATAGGTTCCTTTACTGGCGGCTGGTTTCAGTGCCACGACCTTATCCAGAAACGCCTTGACGTTTTCCGTCAATTTTTCCGGTCCAAAGGAAATCTTTCCTACAGGTGCGTGGACCACACCCGCTTTTTCCACCCTGAAATCGATTTTTCCCGCCTTCAATTCCTGGATGGCTTTGTCCAGCTCAAAGGTCACGGTTCCGGTTTTCGCATTGGGCATCAACCCCCGGGGACCCAGAACGCGTCCGAGTTTGCCAACGGTTCCCATCATATCCGGGGTGGCAATGGCTTTGTCAAACCCGAACCATCCATCTTTGATCTTTTCCACAACCTCTTCGGTGGCAATGAAATCCGCTCCTGCATCCAGGGCTTCCTGCTCTTTTTCACCTTTGGCAAATACCAGAACCTTGACTTCCCTGCCAAGGCCGTTGGGCAAAACCACGGTGCCTCTGACCATCTGGTCGGCGTGCCGGGGATCGACCCCCAGCCTGACAGCCACATCCACGGTTTCATCAAACTTCACATGGCTTGTAGATACCGCAAGTGTCATGGCTTCCAGAGGTTCGTATTGAACGGTTCTGTCGACTTTTTTCAGCGCTTCGCTATGTTTTTTAGTCCGCTTTGGCATTTTTTTTCACTCTTAAGCTAATATAAGTTAAACGACGTCAATCCCCATGCTTCTTGCAGTTCCCTGGATAATCTTTACCGCAGCTTCGATATCTGAGGCATTCAGGTCTTCTTTCTTGGTTTCTGCAATACTCACAACCTGATCATGGGTCACTTTTCCCACCTTGGTGCGATTCGGTTCACCCGACCCTTTTTTTAGTCCGGCAGCTGCCAGCAACATTCGTGAAGCGGGAGGCGTTTTGGTAATAAAGCTGAAGGACCGATCTTTGTAAACCGTTATGACCACAGGAATAATGGATCCGGCGTCATTGGCCGTCTTGGCATTGAACGCCTTGCAGAAATCCATGATATTCACCCCATGCTGACCCAAAGCCGGTCCGATGGGAGGAGAAGGATTGGCTTTTCCTGCTTCCACCTGAAGCTTTATTTGTGTCATTATTTTTTTTGCCATGATTTAATACTCCTGAAACTCACTTTTTTAACCGTCTATTAAATTTTGGTGACCTGAATAAACTTCAGCTCCACAGGGGTCGGCCGCCCGAAAATGCTTACCAGCACCTTTACTTTTTCCTTATCCGGAGAGACATCTTCAACCGTTCCGTTGAAATTTGAAAATGGCCCGTCGACAACTTTCACATCATCCCCGGGTTCGAAATAAAACCGGGGCTGGGGTTTGTTTTTTCCCATCTGCATTTTATCAATGATACTCTGTGCTTCTTTATCACTGATCGGGGCCGGCTTGTTTTTTCCCCCCAAAAAACCGGTGACCTTGGGGGTTGAACTGATAATGTGCCATGTTTCATTGTCCAGATACATTTTGACCAGAATATATCCCGGATAAAACTTTCGGGAGGATTCTTTTTTCTTCCCGTTGACCAGTTCCACTACATTTTCCGTAGGGATCAAAATCTCTCCGAACTTTTCCGGATAGCGGGATGTCTGTATTTTTTCTTCCAGGGCAATTTTCACTTTTTGCTCATGGCCCGAGTAAACATGAACCACATACCATTTCAAAGACATATCACCTTCCTCACACTTAAGTTAAAACAACCTGAACGAGTTTGGAAAGGCTGTAATCGAAAAAGCCGAGAAACACAGCAAGAATAAACACAAAAATGATTACAACTATCGTGGTTCCGGTTGTCTGTTTGCGAGTAGGCCATGTCACTTTTTTCAGCTCAACCTTGACTTCTCTTACAAATTCGGTCGCCGTATGAACAATATTTTCTTTTTTGTTTTTTGGGGTACCCGTCTGGGGTTCCGGTTTCATTTTGGGGGAACTGGGTATGGCCGTCTGTCGGGCAGGAGACACAGTTTCTTTGGCGGTCACAGATTGATTTGCCTGTTTTTTTTTCTTTTTTTCTACGGCTGGTTTTTTCTTTTGTAATCGTGACATATCACTCCCAGGCACACTTCATTGCCCAAATAAAAATTCCACATTTATACATTTGGCAGGCCAGGAGGGATTCGAACCCCCAACACCCGGATTTGGAGTCCGGTGCTCTACCAATTAGAGCTACTGGCCTGCAAATAAATGGACTATTTGATTTTCGTTTCTTTGTGCACCAAATGTTTATTGCAAAAGCGGCAAAATTTTTTCATCTCGATCTTATCAGGTGTTTTCCGCTTGTTTTTCGTGGTTGTATAGTTTTTGCGTTTACACTCAGTGCATGCCAGAGCGATCAGAACTCTATCCACAATATTCGATCCCTTTTCAAATTATTCAAAAATTTCAGCGATGACGCCGGCACCCACGGTCCGACCGCCTTCCCGCACGGCAAACCGCAGTTCTTTTTCCATGGCGATGGGAGCAATCAGTTCCACATTGATGGTGGCGTTATCGCCCGGCATGATCATTTCCACCCCTTCTTCCAGGGTCAGCACACCGGTCACATCCGTGGTTCTGAAGAAAAACTGGGGCCGGTATCCGGTGAAAAACGGGGTATGACGTCCGCCTTCTTCCTTGCTCAATGCATACATCTCCGCCTTGAACTTGGTATGGGGGGTAATGCTGCCGGGTTTTGCCACCACCTGGCCTCTTTCCACCTGGTCCCGCTTGGTGCCCCGAAGCAGCAATCCGACGTTGTCACCGGCCTGTCCCTGATCCAGAAGCTTTCTGAACATCTCCACGCCGGTACACACCGTCTTGGCTGTATCACGAATCCCCACCAGCTCGATCTCGCTTCCCGGTTTGATCACACCGCGTTCGATACGACCGGTCACCACCGTACCCCGACCGGAAATGGAGAACACATCCTCGATGGGCATCAGAAACG
>JAABUD010000288.1 GCA_011389555.1 Desulfotignum sp.
ACGGCACATTGGCCAGGCCCGATCCCACGCCGGTCACTACATACAGCACCATCAGCGGCACAAACCCGCCGGCCCGGCTCATTCCCAGAATCGATCCGCCCACCAGAACCAGCCCGAATGCAATGGTGCTCCGGGCACCGATGATCCTGGCCACCATGCCGGCCAGGATCACGGAAGCCATGTATCCGGCAAAATTCCCCGTGCCGATCAGGCCCATCTGGGAATAGGACAACTCCAGGGAAATCCCCATGGAAGGCAGCAGCATGCCCAGGGCAAACCGTCCCAGGCCCAGGCAGGAAAACAGCACCATGGTGCCGGTCAGAACGATCACCCATCCGTAATGAAGCGGTTTTTTCATAATAAATACTGGGGTCAGGCCTTGCCTTTTTGACGTTTCTTGCAAAGCTTGAGAAACGTCAAAAAGGCAAGGCCTGACCCCGGCTGTTTAGTTGCGGGGCTGGGGCAGCACCAGGTTGAGGAATACCCCCAGGATGCCGGCCAGGCCGATGCCCTGGAGCTGGAACTGGCCCGCGGAAAAACTCATGCCCCCGATGCCGAAGATCAGAATCAGGGCCACAATGGCCAGGTTCCGGGCTTCCATGAGATCATCCCCGGATTTTACCAGGGTGTTGAGACCCACCACCATGATGGCCCCGAACAGCAGCAGCATGATCCCGCCCATGACCGGGGTGGGAATGGTCTGAAGCAATGCCCCCAGCTTGCCCACAAAGGCCAGCAGGATGGCGGCGATGGCGGCCCAGGTCATGATGGCCGGGTTGAACACCTTGGTCAGGGCCACGGCCCCCGTGACTTCGGAATAGGTGGTGTTGGGGGGTCCGCCCAGCATCGAGGCGATACTGGTGGCCACACCGTCTCCGAGCATGGTGTTCTTGATGCCCGGGTCCTTGAGATAGTCTTTGCCCGTCACCCCGGATACGGCCACCACATCCCCGAAATGCTCGATGGCAGGGGCAATGGCAATGGGCACGATATAAAACACAGCGGCCAGGTTCCATTCCGGGAATGTAAACGCCGGCATGGAGAACCAGGCAGCCGTGAACAGCGGTGAAAAATCCACAAACCCGAAGAACAGGGACAGCACATACCCCACGGCAATCCCGCACAGAATCGGGATCAGCCGCAGCAGGCCCCTGCCCAGGATGGACACCAGAATCGTGGTGGCCAGGGCGGCCAGGCCCACGATCATGGCCGGGGTCTGGGGAAACAGCACCATGGCACCGTCCCCGGTCTTGCCCATGGTCATGTGCACGGCCACCGGCGCCAGGATCAGCCCGATCACCATGATGACCGGCCCGGTAACCACGGGGGGCAGGACCCGGCGGATGGCATCCCCGCCCTGCCACCGCACCAGCAGACTCAATATGATGTACACCACACCCGCAGCGGCCAGGCCGCACATGGTTCCCGGGATTCCCCAGGTCTGGACCCCGTAGATGATGGGCGCGATAAACGCAAAGGACGAGGCCAGAAACACCGGCACTTTGCCTTTGGTGATCACCTGGAACACCAGGGTGCCTACCCCGGCGGTGAACAGGGCCACATTGGGATCCAGACCCGTGAGCAGCGGCACCAGGACCAGGGCCCCGAATGCCACGAACAGCATCTGGGCCCCCAGAAAACAGTCTTTCCCCTGAAAATGATATTCCGTGGAAGATGAACTGGAAACAGACATAGTTTTTTTCTCTCTTTCTTTTTTTTTTAAAGGTTTCAAAAGGTTGATTATTTGGTGCCGAAAATTTTGTCTCCGGCATCGCCCAGTCCCGGCAGAATATAGCCCACCTCATTGAGACGGTCGTCCACGGCAGCGGTATATATATCCACATCCGGATGTTTTTCAATGAGTGCGGCAATGCCTTCCGGGGCCGCCACCAGAAACAGGCCCATGATTTTGGTGCACCCGGCCTGTTTGAGCAGATCGATGGTGGCGATCAGGGTGCCGCCCGTGGCCAGCATGGGATCCAGGATCAACGCGATGCGTTCTTCCATGGCGGACGCGGTCTTGACATAATACTGCACCGGCGTCAGCGTCTGTTCATCCCGGTAAAACCCCACCACACTCACCTTGGCCGACGGAATCAGGTCCAGAACGCCGTCCATCATACCCAGGCCGGCCCGCAGAATCGGGACGATGGTGATTTTCTTGCCCTTGATCCCTTCGATCTCCACCGGGCCGGCCCAGCCGTCCACCGTCTTTTTTTCCGTGTCCAGGTGTTTGGTGGCCTCATAGGTCAACAACCGGGCCACCTCGGAGGACAAATCCCTGAAATCCTTGGTGGAAACATCTTTTTTGCGCATGAGTCCCAGTTTATGCTTGATGAGGGGATGATCCCCCACAAAAACAGCCATAATATCTCCTTTATCTGTAATGGTTGGGTATGGATGAAGACAGGTTCTGCTTTACTTATTAAAATCCGGGAATCGAGTCAAGACCATAGGATGAGATATTGCATATAATTGTTTTTTTGTGCACAATGGATCCATGACGCAATGGCCTTTCATGGACGTGGCAGTGACCCTGCCGGTGCACCACAGCTTTGTGTACGCGGTGCCGGAGTATCTGTTTGACACCTGCATGCCGGGCATGCGGGTCCTGGTGCCTTTCGGCCGGCGAAGAATCACCGGATACATCCTGGGCGGGCGCAAGGACAGCGGGAACTATACCGCCAAAAAAATTCTGGATGTCCTGGATGACCATCCTTTGTTTCCGGAAAATGAGATCCCTTTTTTCAGATGGGTGGCCAACTATTATATCCACCCCCTGGGCGAGACCATCAAGGCGGCCCTGCCGGCCGGGCTGGACCGCCGGGATGTGGCCCAGGTCTTTATCACGGACACCGGCCGCACGGCCCTGGAAAATCCGGCCCTGTCCCCGCTGGAAACCCGCATCCTGACCCTGGCGGCCGGCCGGCAGGGTATCAGCCGAAAGCAGTTGTTCAACACGGTGGACTGTCCGACCCTGCGGTCTTTGCTCAAAAAAATGCAGGACACCGGGTGGGTGTCGGTTGAGTCGGTGCTGAAAAAAGAAGCCGCCTCCGCACGCCTGGAAAAATTCATTTCCCCCGGCAACAAACAGCCGGATTCGGACAGAAACCTGTCATTGAAACGGCAGCAGATCCTGGCCATTGTGGCCCGGAAAAAAGAGATCTCCCTGACCGCCCTGCGCGGAGAGGTGCCCACGGCCCCGAGGCTGGTCAAACTGATGGAAAAAGACGGCCTGATCACCATCACCCGGCGCCGGGTATGCCGGGACCCATTCGGCGATCCCGTGGAACCGGACACCCCGCCGGAACTGACTTCGGAACAGGCGGACGCGGTGAACACGGTCCGGGAACACCTGGATCAGGGGTTTGTCCCCTATCTTCTGTCCGGGGTGACCGGGTCCGGCAAAACCGAAGTCTACCTGCGGCTGGTGGCCGATGCCGTGGAACGGGGACAATCCGCCATTGTGCTGGTGCCGGAGATCGCGTTGATCTCCCAGACCGAGCGGCGGTTCCGGGCCCGGTTCGGGGAACAGATTGCCGTGATCCATTCCATGCTCTCCCAGGGGGAACGCCTGGACCAGTGGCACCACATCGCCACCGGAAAAGTGTCCATTGCAATCGGAGCCAGATCCGCCATTTTTGCACCCTTTGACAACATCGGCATCATCATTGTGGATGAGGAGCATGACGGCTCCTACAAACAGGAGAGCGGTCTGCGGTACAACGCCCGGGACCTGGCCGTGGTAAGGGCCCGGATGTGCGCCTGCCCCGTGGTGCTGGGGTCGGCCACCCCGTCCCTGCAGACCTCCCACAACGTGCGGATCCAACGGTTTCATCAGCTGGATCTTCATCACCGGGTCAACGACCGTCCCCTGCCGCAGATCACCCTGGTGGACCTGAAAAAATACAAAGAGGCCAGACCCATGGACCGGATCATCACCCCGGAACTGGCCAGAGCCATCCGGGCCTGCCTGGAGGCGGGCAACCAGGCCCTGATCTTTCTGAACCGCCGGGGATTTGCCTCGTTTCCCGCATGCAGTGCCTGTAATCAGCCCCTGCAGTGCCGGCACTGCGATGTCACCATGACCCTGCACTTGAGTGCGCATCGGTACAAATGCCATTTATGCGGGTTCTGCCTGCCGGAATCCACGGCATGTCCGGCCTGCGGCAAAAAAGCCGTCAAAAATTTCGGATTCGGCACGGAAAAAATCGAATCGATGCTCAAAACCATGTTTCCCGACGCCCGTCTGGCCCGGATGGACCAGGACTCCACCGCCCGAAAAGGCAGTGCCCTGACTTTGCTCAAAAGCATCCGGAACCGCACCGTGGACCTGATCGTGGGCACCCAGATGCTGGCCAAGGGTCATGATTTTCCCGCCATCACCCTGGTGGGGATCATCTGCGCGGACCTGTCCATGAATTTACCCGATTTCCGGGCCGGGGAACGGACCTTTCAGCTGCTGGCCCAGGTGGCGGGCCGGGCCGGCCGGGGAGACACTCCGGGAACCGTGATCATGCAGACCTACAACCCGGATCATTTCACCATCGAATCGGCCCGGCGCCAGGACGGCACCGCGTTTTTCAACCGGGAAATCCCTTTTCGAAAAGCATTGAAATATCCGCCGTTCACCCGCATCATCCTGGTGAAACTGTCCGGTCCGAAAAAAGAAAAAGTGGAACAGGCCGCACTGGATGCCGCCGGAATCCTGACGCAGGTCAAAGACGCGGCACCGGAAACCGCCCACACCATCGACATCCTGGGCCCCATCGAGGCGCCGATTCCACGGATCTCCTCCCGGTTCCGGTGGCAGCTGCTGATCAAAAGCCCGTCGTTTCAACAGATCCGTTCCCTGGTCCAGACCCTGCTGGATCATCCGGATTTCAAACGCAGCCGTGCGATCTCCCTGGGCATTGACGTGGACCCCTACTCCCTGATGTGATCCGATCGATTTCCGGCCCTCAGGTCTGTCAGATTATTTTACCCCGAAGCGCACGAAGAACACGAATGTATCATATCCTTTCAGAAAATGAATCTACCCGGCGTTGAAATCAGTTGAACATTGAGTGGTTCTCTGCTATGAAAAAGCGGTAAAAACAGACGCAAACCCAATTGATAATCATAAAAGGAGACGCAACCAATGAAAATCTGCTTGAGGTCGATATCACTGCTGGTCTTTCTGACCCTGGCCCTGTGCCTTCATGCCCCGCCGGCCCTGGCCGAGTCCGTCGATTCTCCGGAAGAGGTGGTCAAAACCTTTGCCCACAAATTTTTCATGCTGGATGAGGATATGGCCGACTACCTGAGCCGGGAAGCACTTCACAATGAAAATGACGTCAACCGCGTGGCCATGTACTTCCGGCTGCAGGAACAGGACGCGGCCCGGCGGGGCCTTGAGATGGATTACCTGAAAATGCGCCCCCTGCTCATGAAAACCCGGGTGGTGGAACAAGATGAAGACAGGGCGGTCATTGAGTTCTCAGCGGTCATGGTCCGCAGCATCAACCCCCTTTACCGGATCGTGGGATATATTTTCGGTCTGATCGAAGAACATGAATTTGAAGCCACGGTCACAGCGGTCAAGGAAGACGGCACCTGGAAAGTCGGCCCCGGCGGATTTCCCCTGCCGGCCTGACGGGACCGCTGATCGCTGACCGCTGCATGCCGCCGGTTGAAAATAAGGACAGCAGGGAACGCCTGGCCCTGATTTGACAGGCCGGCGGTTACAGATAGTCCACATCCGTCATAAATTTTGTGACCCCCTGTGCCAGGCACCTGTTCCAGGCCTGGACATAGGCATTGGGCCGTTTTCCGGAAACCGGTTCAGACATGCGGTATACCTGATTGATCACCGGCGTGAACCCGGTGTCGGTCTGTTTTTCGAGCAGCAGCCGCAACGCCATGACAGCCCGGGGGGGTTCCGGACCCCGGAGATCCACATACAGGTGCGTGATTTTTCCTGACAGGCGATACTCGATCCGGGACGGTTCACTGCCCGGCACCAGCCGGAAAAAAGCCGATCCGTCCAGCGCGTCCTGAACCGCATCGGAAATCATCCGGGCCGGGGAAACCATGAATTTATTGTAATAATCATTGCTGAAGCGGTTGTCAGATACTTTGTAAACAAAAAAACCGCTTTCAAATTCAGCAGCGATGTCGAATTGACGGATCAAGAGACCCCGGCCGACTTCAAAACCGGCGGCCGTGTCATCGATGCGGGGTGATTCAATCACAAACAGGCGGGTTTCCGGAAAATCCCGGACGATCCCGGAACATCCTGACAGAAACCCACCCGCCAGGAAAAATACACAGATCGTGACCGCCCCGCGGATGCAGATCGGCTTCATCTTTCCCCCCCGGGTTGTTCTTCCTGCCGTTTGGGCGGACGTTCCAGCAGCAGCCGGGCGGGATACCGCCGGATTTCCAGACTCATTTGCTTCAAATTTTCAGACGTGTGCTCAAAATTACTGAGGGTCCGGTTGATGGTGTCACTGTTGAGCCAGACCAGGTTCTCCAGCATGGCGATCGTGGTGTTCAAGCTTTCCATGAGCCCGTCCACCTGCTGAGCCAGCGCCGTGAGCCGGGTGTCGGTGCGGTCTTCCAGATCCCGGGTCAGGTTCCTGGCGCTGGCTGCGGCATGGCCCAGGTCCTCCAGGGTCCGGGTCACGGGATCCTGGATATCGGTCACAAGGGTCTGGATGCGGCTGAAAGACCCGCCGGCATCCTGGATCATCTGGTGGACCTGGGGAGAATCAATGGTGTCGGACAAAATTCGGCCGGTGTTTTGAATTTCCGCCATCATGGCCGAGGTCTGGGCGGAAATACCGGCCAGATCGAATTCAGCGGTTTTCCGATTCAACGTGTCCAGCAGTTCTTCCAGGTTGTGGGTCATTCCGATCAGATTGATATCGGTCAGATTTTCCAGAATCATGTTCACTGCATCGCTTAATCGCTTGATGCTGCTTTTTCGGGACGGGATATACAGATTGTCCGGGGTCCAGGCAAGATCTCCGGGCTCGGCAACTCCCGGCCGATAATCGGTTTCCAGAAATGCGGCACCGGTAATCCCCTTGAAGCTCAGGTACACGGTGAGTCCCTGATCCACGGCGGCTTGGATGGCGTCTGCCGGGTCCTGATCCCCGGTGGCGGTAAACGCTTCCGGATCCAGGGCGAACACCACCAGCACACACCGGGACGGCACCTGATACACTTTGACCGGGGTGGTGATGGATTTGACCGTACCGATGCGCACGCCCTTGTATTTGACTTCAGATCCCACATCCAGTCCCTGGACCGACTCGTCGAAACAGGTTTCAGCCAGGATCTCCTTTTTCAGAAATTCTCCGGCCCCGAACATGAGGAGAAACCCGACCCCCAGGCAGAAAGCAAGGATCACGAACAGGCCGAGTTTGAAATAATTGGCATTTTGGGTCATGGTGTGTTCTCTCTTCCAGGGTTCCGGTTGAAAAACCGGTACGCGTATTCGTTGGCGGGATCCGCTTTCAGGTCTTCGGGATGACCGGTGGCAATGATTCCTTTGATCTGTTTTTCCAGTATGATGGTGTTGTCGGCGATGGTGAGAATGCTTTCCAGTTCATGGGTCACGATCACAAAGGTGATACCCAGGGTCTGGGCCAGATCCTTGATGAGCATGTCCAGTTCCGCCGAGGTCAGCGGGTCCAGACCGGCCGAGGGTTCATCCAGAAACAGCACCCCCGGATCCAGGGCCATGGCCCGGGCAATGGCGGCCCGTTTCCGCATGCCCCCGCTCAACTCCCCGGGCAGCAGATGGCTGTGCCGGATCAGATCCACCAGCCCGAGTTTGGCCAGGGCAAGGGTTCTGGCGGCCGGCTCGGACAGGGAAGTGAACGCGGTCAGCGGCAGCATGATGTTCTCCAGCACGGTCATGGAGCCGAACAGGGCCCCGTTCTGGAACGCCACCCCGATCTGCCGCAGCAGCCGGGTCCGTTCCTTTCCCCGGGCTGCCACCATGTCCTGACCATGAATCCGCACCTGGCCGGATATGGGCGGCAACAGCCCGATCATGTGCTTGAGCACCGTGCTCTTTCCGCAGCCGGACCCGCCCAGGATCACAAAGATCTCCCCTTTGTTGATGTCAAAGGTCAGATCCTCCATGATGGCCTGGCCGTGATACCCGGCAAACAGGTGTTTCACTTGTATAATCGGTTCTTTCACACATCCAACACATAGTAAATAATTGAAAAAATCCCGTCAAACACGGCAATGAGAATGATGGACGACACCACGGCCCTTGTGGCGGCCTCACCCACAGCGGACGGCCCCTGACGGGTCTGGTATCCCCGGATGCACCCCGTGGCGGCAATGAGCACCCCGAATACAAAACATTTGATCATGCCGCCCACAAAATCCCCCCAGGACACAAATCCCACCACCTGGTTGTAATAGGCGGAAAACGGATGCCCCATGGACAGAATCACTACGGCCCCTCCCAGGATTCCCACCAGGATGGCAAATATGGTGAGCAGCGGAGTCATCAGAGTGGAAGCGATCACCCGGGGCAGGATCAGAAACCGCACCGGTTCCAGGCCCATGATGGTCAGGGCATCGATCTCTTCATTGATTTTCATGGTACCGATTTCCGCGGCAAACGCGGATGCGGACCGCCCGGCCAGGACGATGGCCGTCATCAACGGTCCGAGTTCCCGCACCATGGCCAGGCCGATGAGGTTGGCCACATAGATTTCCGCCCCGAACATTTTCATGGGAATGGCGGACTGAAACGCCATGACCAGGCCCACGATAAAGCTGATCAGGGCCACGATGGGCAATGCATTCACCCCGGCCTGTTCCGCCACCCGCCACGTTTCCCTCCACCGGATCCGGTTCGGTCGCACCAGGCCGGTACCGAAAAACCAGCAGATTTCCCCGAAAAACGCAATATAGTTTTTGACATCCTCCCAGAACTCGGCCAGGCTTTGGCCCTGGTTTGCCACAAACATCCGGATGCGGCCGGCAGGCGGTGCCGGGGCCGGTGCGGAAAGCTCATTCCGGGAAATCCGTTCCACCAGGGTGGCAGCGTCCTCATCCAGCCCGATGGTGCGGATGGTTTCCCGGTTCTGTTCCCGGGCCGTCCGGTCCAGGTGGACCATAAACGCGGCACCGGCCATGTCAAAACAGGTGACCCCGGACAAATCCAGGGTCAGGTCTGTCCCGGCCTGGGTGCCGATGCTGTCACAGGCCTTTTCCCATATCTTTGCAATGCCGTCGGCATCCATGCGCCCGGAAAAAACAAAGGCCTGACCCGTATCCGTGTGGTTGATGTTCAGCTCAGTCACAGGATTCCCGGCCCACCGTGATTGTGACCCATTCCGCGTCCGTGTCCCGGGTCAGTATGGTCAGCCCCTGCTGTTTTAGGGCTGATTCCACATCCGGCAGCCGCTCCAGGATGATCCCGGAAAGAACAGCTCTGCCATCCGGGGCCATGCGTTGACGGATATCCGCCATGATGGCCACCAGGGTCTGGGCAATGATATTGGCGGCAATCAGGTCATATGGTGTATGATCCATCTGATCCAGGGTGCCGGCACACAGGTGATACCGGTCCGGGGACACCTCGTTTTTCTCCAGGTTTTCTTCTGCCACGGCCACGGCGGCCGGATCCATGTCAATTCCCACCACCCGGGACGCGCCCAGTCTGGCGGCCGCGATCATCAGAATCCCCGACCCGCACCCCACATCCAGAAACGTCTGTCCGGGGGTAAGACCGGCCTGTATCTGCTTAACGCACATGCAGGTGGACGGATGGGTACCGGTCCCGAAGGCCATGCCCGGGTCCAGGTGGATCACCAGATCGTCCGGTTCCGGATCAAACGGCTTCCAGGCTGGTTTCACCACAATGCGGTCGGTGATGCGCATCACATGAAAATGCGCTTTCCAGGCATGGGCCCAGTCCTGGTCCGCCACGGTTTCCACCCGGATATTCACATGGATGCCGTCCTGGAACAGTTCTTCGGCCCGGAGGACAAGCTGTGCCAGAACGGGTTTTGCATCCGGGATATCCGGCAGATATCCTTCGATCCGGTTGCCGTCAGGCACCATTGGCGTCGGGGTGCCGAATCCTTCATCCGGTTCCGCCAGAGGGAGATGACACACCACCCCGGTAATGCCGGAAGAAAAAAACATGTCACAGATCAGTTCTTCGGCCAGGGCCGGCTGGTCTGATTCAAAACCGGCAATGATTTTTCTGTATTCCATGTCAATGCCCTGGGGATGTTTCTGAATCGGTTCTTGAATTTTTCATAGGAAAAGATTATTTTTCATATTTTGGGCAAAGTCAAACTGAATTTAATATAATCGTTTCCGGTCCGATGAAAAACCCGTATCAAAACCTGGTGATCTATTATTTTGAAGGCACGGTCCGTCTTGAAACAGACATCACGGCCGACCCGCGGTTTCTGGGCCTCTGGCAGGAAGAAGACACCTCGTTCGTGTTTTTTTCCCGACCCGTGCCGGAGCTGACCCACCGGATCAAAACCGGCAATCCCGGTGTCCGGTTCACCGATGTGTATGAAATGACCTGGGAGCAGTGGCACGGGGATGCCGTTCACCCGTATGATGTGGCGGATTTTTGCATCTTTCCGCCCTGGGAGATTCCGGAACACATCCATGGAAAACGTCCGGTCATGATGGACCCGGGCGTGGTGTTCGGCACGGGGCTTCACCCCACCACCCATGACTGCCTGGATCTCATTTGCCGGGTGTGTGCATCCGAACCGATCCACACGGTGCTGGATATCGGCACGGGCACCGGTCTTCTGGCCTTAGGCGCCGCGGCCATGGGATGTTCCCGGGTCCTGGCCTGTGATTTCAATCACCTGGCTGTGAAAACCACCCGGAAAAACATCGCCCTCAACGGCTGGGACGACCGGGTCCTGGCATTTCAGGCCAAAGGAGAAACCGTGCTGGACCTGCCCTGCGACCTGCTGGTGGCCAACATTCATTATGATATCATGCGGCAGTTGATCGACAGCCCGGAGTTTGTGAAAAAACCCCGGGTCCTTCTGTCCGGGCTGCTGCGCTCCGAGGCCCGGAACGTGGCAACGGATCTGAAGCGGAAACAAATTGACATCCTGGATCACCGGTGCCCGGACGGGATCTGGCACACGTTTCTGGCCCGGCCCCGGGCAGACCGGCCGGAACACAACCCGGTCCGCTGCCCCCCTTCAACCCCTGGACCCTTAAAGGAATAATCACCCCCATGTCCCATGACCCTGCATCCGTTTTCCGCCAGGCCCTGATCCGAACCACCCTGGGCGCTGTCATGATCAGTTTTTCCGCCGTATTTGTCAAACTGGCCCATGTGAACCCCACGGTGTCCGCGTTTTACCGGGTATTTTTCGGGGGATGCTTTCTGCTGATGATCCTGCTGATCCGCAACCAGCTGCAGTGGTATGGAGGACGATTCCTGAAGCTGGCCCTGATCACGGGCCTGTTCTTTGCCCTGGACCTGTATGCCTGGCACCGCAGCATCCAGTTTGTGGGGCCGGGCCTGGCCACGATCCTGGGTAATTTCGAAGTGTTCATGGTGCCGGCCGTGGCGTTCGTGATCTATGGTGAAAAACCGTCGGTCCGATTGCTCCTTTCCATACCCCCGGCCATGATCGGACTGTTCATGATCGTGGGCACCCCCTGGGGGCAGCTGACCCCGGATTTCCGCCTGGGCATCTATTACGGCCTTGCCACGGCCGTGTTCTACACCGGTTTTCTCATGATGTTCCGGCGGATGCAGTCCGAACCCGGCAGTCCACCCGTGGTATACACCCTCATGGTGGTCTCGTTTGCCACGGCCCTGTTTCTGGGGCTGGAAATGGTACGCAACGGAGAATCGTTCGCCATTCCCGATATCCAGTCTTTGTCCTCTCTGGTGGGGCTGGCCCTGATGTCCCAGACCCTGGGCTGGTTTCTCATCGGTCATTCCCTGCCGAAGATTCCGGCTGCCATTGCCGGGCTGATCCTGCTGCTCCAGCCCTCATTGTCCTTTGTATGGGATGTGCTGTTTTTCAACCGGGAAACATCGGCCATGGCCTGGACCGGGGTGGTGCTGGCCCTGTGCGCCATCTATATCGGTACCACCAGCAGCAAGGCATGAGGAAATCCATTCTTTTCACCATATTATCGGCCATCTTCATTGTTTTTGTGGGGATGGGCATCATTGCGCCCATTCTGCCCATATACGCGGAAGAACTCGGGGCCACGGGGTTTGCCTTAGGCATTATCATGGCGGCCTATGCCGTGAGCGGCGGGCTGCTGCAACCGATTGTGGGCGCTCTTTCGGACCGGTACGGCAAAAAAGGGTTTCTGATTGCCGGGCTGATCATGTTCGGGTTGACCGGATATGTGTACACGATTGCCGGATCCGTGGGACAGCTGGTGCTGATCCGCTTTTTCCACGGGGCCGGGTCGGCTTTTATTTTTCCCATTGCCATGGCATACATCATTGACGAATCCGCTGAAGACCGTGTGGGCAAACACATGGGCTGGTTCAACATTGCCATTTTTGCCGGCATCGGGGCCGGACCGGTACTGGGCGGTTTTTTTCTGGATCTGCTGGGAAAAAACGCGGGCTTTTATGCCATGGCCCTGCTCAGCCTTGTTTCAGCCGCCCTTGTGATTGCAATCCTTCCCGGCCGGGACCCTTCCAGTATCACGGAAACGCGACAGAACATCTTTGCGCTGTTCCGGCGCATGATGCGCAGCCGGCGGGTGATGGGCATTCTGCTGGCACGCATGGCCACCATGATCATCATGGTCCCCACCTTTGCCTTTCTGCCGCTTTTGATGACCCGGCAGATGGGCGCCAGCGGTTCTGAAATCGGGATGGTGATCGCCTGCCGCACCCTGGTCAATGCCATATTCCAGGTGCCGTTCGGAAAGCTGGCCGACTCCCGGGACCAGAACCGGCTGCTGCTGGCCGGCACCGTCTTGATCGGGGTCACGATGTGTTGCGTCCCCTTTGCCACAGGCTTTGTTTCCCTGCTGCTTCTGTTTGCGGTCATCGGTCTGGGGGAAGCCATTTCCTGGCCGGCCATGGGGGCCCTGGCCGCCACAGAAGGGAAAAAGTTCGGCCAGGGATCCATGATGGGGGTGTTCAACATGGCCATGAACTTAGGGGTGTTTATCGGGGCCATGGGGGTGGGCGCGCTGGTGGATCTGTTCAGTATTGACTGGGCGTTTTATGCCGTGGGAATTGCTCTGATTATCTGTGCTGTGGCGGCTGCGGCCATGATCCAAAACCCATCCGCGCCACTTGAAAATAATTGATGACTCCATAAAATGACAGCAGCCTGCCTGGCCGATTCCGGTCAAGCCGGCTGCCGATGTTTTGTATGGGTCTCTATCTGCGGTTATTCCAGCTCGCCCCGTTCTTCCAGCACCTTTTTCAGGGTGGCAAGCGCCGTGTTGGCTGCCGGCACACCGCCATAGATACTGGTCTGGAAGATCACCTCGGCGATCTCTTCTCTGGTGCACCCCACGTTCAATGCCGCGTGGATGTGCAGGGCCAGCTCCTCGGGTTTGGACAGCACGGTCAGGGCCGCCACCGTGATCAACTGCCTTGTGGTGTGGGGAATCTTTTCTCTGGCATACATCTGGCCGGTGATGTACAGCGACATGTCCCGGGCCAGATCCTTGTCAAAGAACCGCCACAGGTTGTAGGGCTTGTCCTCGTCCTTGACCGTGGAAAAATACAGTTTGGCCGTCTCC
>JAABUD010000290.1 GCA_011389555.1 Desulfotignum sp.
TAAGTCATTATTTCTTCTGAAAAGAATCTGGCTTCGTGCAGTTTTTTTTCAAGGAGCGTATTGGTTGTTTCCAGTCCCTGGACACGTCTTTCCAATTCTTCATATGAAGGTTTCACTGTCATATTAGACCCTATCAAATGTCCGAAAGATGCATTTTTTATGTTCCAGATATCTCTGGCTTAGAATATGGCTTTTGAGTTCATCTAAGCCCACCTTACAGTAAGATGCGGCTTTTAAAAAATCAAGTTTATTGCAACAATCCTTGATTCCATAAAAACTCAACCATAGTCTCGATATCATGAATGCCATATCAATGAAATACCTGTATGTCAATTAGAAAAAATCCCTAACCGCCATAGGTGAAAATACCTAAGAAATTCTCCCTGGCTTTATCATTCAGACCATCCAAGCAGACCACGGCCAGACAGTCCCGCTTAAGGCATCATACAGTCCACTGGGTTGACAAAGGGCGATTATTGGTACCAGGCATGCTGGTATTCTGAGGGTCTTTAAAATGCTGAATTTATGGCGGTTTCAGGAAGAATTCGAATGGGATTGTCTTTGAAGAAGGAAAAAAAGATTGACCCGGCGAGACCATAACCGGTTTTGAAACAATAAAAAAATGAACTGCTGCACTCTGCAATCAGTCAGCAGGCGACATGTCCATCATTCTACCCAGGTGGGCTTGTTCAACAACTGAATAAAATAACGGGGCTATGCACTTAACTCCCCCATCGTGATATACTGCCCTGAAAAGGTGGCGGACATTCTGATAGAGATCGGGCTGGTCAGCGTTGAGGATGAAGTTCACCATATCGTGGATTTTCCCAAACTGGTGGATCTGGCAATAAACCAGAAGACCTGGAAGGAGATCGGGCTGCCCCAGATTCCGGGCAGCATCAAGATTTTGTCCACGGATCCGTCCCACAGCAATTCCGGCAATATTTTCTACGGCCTGCTGGCCAACGTGCTCCACGGGATGTGGTGAGCACTGCCACCATTGACAGTGTCCTGCCCGGGATCAAGGGATATTACGACCGGATGGGATTCCAGCCCAAAAGTTCAGGTGACATATTTGACCTGTTCATTTCCAACCCCTATACCTATCCCCTGCTGGTGGGGTATGAGAATCAGCTCATCGAGTACGCCATCCAGAACAGCGATGACTACACCATTGATTTTCTGAAAAAGAATATCCGCAGCCTCTATCCCCAGCCCACGGTCTGGAGTTCCCACCCCCACTGACATCCCTGCAGCGGCAGCACCGGAGATACCGCAGGCCCCAGCGGGCAACCTGCCGGCCCCGGTCCGCCTGACCATGCTGGAGCCCCAGCCCAGTATACTGACCTATGAGCAGCTGGACGAGGCCCAGCAAAAAGCGGCCCGCGAACACAGCCGGGGGGTCGACTTCAATGACCGGAACAGCATCCGGTTTTACGGTTACAATGAAGAAAAGGCCATGTCTTCTTTCCTGGATGAGCTGCTGGAAGGGATCAAGTCCAAAGATGCTGACCTGGCAGGGGAACTGCTGGTTTTCCTGAACCGGAACATCGACGACCTCAAGCTCCAGAAATTCCAGGATATCCTGGAAGGCAGGGAAAGCGGCGGATTTTTCGGCATGTTTTCCAGTAAAGCCAGGGAATTGGTCAAAATGATCCAGTTCCTGGTGGACCGGCAAAGGGATGTTCGCACCCAGTTCGACAAGATGCAGATGCAGGCGGAAACCGAACGGAATACCCTGATCCAGGACAATACAAAATACCAGCTGCTGCTGGACCGGACCATCGATCAGATCGCAGCGGTCATGCCCATTATCGTGGGCGGGCAGCTGGCACTGCAACGGGGGCTGGAGGAGTTCAACGCTTTGCGGACCCAGGCGGAGGAACAGCCCGGCAATACCCTGCTGGCCTCACAGGTTCAGGATTTCAGCAACAACCTGGAAGCCTTCAACCACCGCCTGGTCAATCTCCAGATTTCCTTTACCAAACGAGCTGCCACCACCATCCCCAAGATCCGAGCCATCCTGGAAGCCAAAAAGTCCGAAGGGGACTACATCACCAAGATCGCCCTGCTGGTGTCCATGAAAGACACCCTGGTCCAGATCTGTGAAGACGGAAAGAAAATCGTGGAAGACAACCGTCAGAAAAGGGTCGAGGCTATTGAAAACCTGAAAACCGTCAAAAGTGAAATGGAGACCACCCTGCGGGAATCGGATTCCTGAACAACGTTCTTTTCCCCTGCACAGGTCGAAACTTTTCAGAGGAATGGGGTTGATTTTGACCCTTGCGCCCAAATCCGGGCAGACTACCGGATGCCGCCGGAAACCATGACCGATCAGATGATGCACCTGGCCCGGAAACGCGGGGTGATATGACCGGGTGCGGTCCATGTGCGTTTAAGCTTTGGGACGGATCGGAGGCGAGATGTAAAGCAAAAATAAATGAACCTGGAAATTTTTATCCATGGGATCACGAATTCACGATTAAAGAATCCGTAGTCCGTTTGCAAAAGGAACCCCCTGAATACTAAATAAATCTGGCGACCATTGACAGTCCGTTCGCTTCCAGGACCCTGCCTGCAAGCCATGAAACAGCCGCCTTGCTGACCTTCATCGCCATTTTTTCATGAGTTTCCCTGATTTTCCGGTTGATGGCATTTTTCTGGAGATCAATGGCATACCCGTTTGTTTTCAGAATATCCAAAAGACGGCCGGAACTTACCACATCAGGGTCATATTCCACCACGGTACTGCCGGTCAAAGCATTGCTTTTCACCCTGAAAACACCGGGAACATTCAGCAGTGTGCTTATTTCCTTGAGCCGTTCAGGATGGTTTTTCAAATACTCGATCTTTACGCGAAGCCTTCCCGGAATATCATGAACAAAATACATGGCTAACACCGCTCCCACAATTCAATTGTAAAAAACCTTCGTAAAAAATCCATAAACAACTGGTTACCGATCTTCAATGGTTGCAAAATACAGCCCCCATATTTGGTTTTTATTAGGCTTTTTTTAAAAATGCGTTAAGAGATTCTTATTTTGAATATTTTGCGCTTTTCCTGCCCTTTTGACACCCACAAGCGATGCCTTTGCCTGAAAGAATATTCATTTGAATTTTTATACAATACTCATTTGCATGTAATAAAACCCCAACATCCATATTTTATACACTTAGACATCCCAAACAAACCAGATGGAAAGGATGTCTGTTCAAATGAACAATACCCGGCAAAGCAGTGGTTTTTCCAACAGAATCCAGCCATTGTCTGAAAGGCAGGCCCGAATTATGGAAATGATCCGGCAGCAGGATTTTGTCGGGGTCGCAGATCTTGCCACCCATTTTGATGTGGCGGAACAGACCATCCGGCGGGACATGAACAACCTGTGCGAACGGGCCATGGCCCGGCGGATCATCCGACAGAACAGCCGGGAGATATTTCTGGTGCTGGACCATTCCAAGTTCAACCGGTGTGCCCATGTCCGGGGCGGGCATATCCAGGAAGCCAGTAAAGTCTTCTGTGACCGCACCCCCCCGCCCGCCATTTGCGAAATGATGCACAAATCCGGTGCCCAATTGATTGTATGCCATGGAGACAGCCTGTGAGCCGCATCGACATCCACAACCTGACAAAACCTGGGGGATACCGTTTCAGCGGTCCACCATTGTGATGTACTACAACAAGGACCTGTTCAGAAAAGCCGGTCTGGATCCGGAACAGCCCCCGGCCGACTGGGACGAGATGGTGGCCATGGGCAAAAAAATCACCACAGCCGACCGCTGGGGGGTCATGATCCCGTCCACAGGATACCCCTACTGGATGTTCGGGGCTTTGGCCATGCAGAACGGCCAGGTGCTGATGAACGGAGACGGCAACACCACCTATTTTGACCACCCGGCCGTTATCGAAGCCCTCCAGTTCTGGAAAGACTTAGGGGCAAAACACGGGGTGATGCCTTCCGGCACCATTGAATGGGGCACCCTGCGCCAGAATTTTCTGGAGGAAAAAACCGCCATGATGTGGCACTCCACCGGTAACCTGACAGCAGTCAAAGACAATGCAGATTTTGACTTCGGTGTGGCCATGCTGCCGGCCAGCAAGCGCAGGGGCACCCCCACCGGCGGCGGGAACTTTTACATCTTCAAACAGACCACACCCGATGAACGCCGGGCCGCCATGCAGCTGATCAAATTCATGACCAGCCCAAAAAATTCAGCCAGATGGTCCATGAAAACCGGCTATATGGGGGTCAGCCCGGCGACCTATGAAACCGCGGCACTCAAAGAATATGTGGCCGGATTCCCCTATGCTGCCGTGGCCAGAGACCAGCTGTCCTATGCCACGGCCGAACTGTCCACCTATCAGACCGGCCGGATCCGAAAAACCCTGGATGATGCGATTCAGGCAACCCTGACCGGCGCCAAGACTCCGGAAGCCGCCCTCAAGGAAGCCCAGGGGGTTGCGGACCGGCTCCTGAAATCCTACCGGTAACCCCAACCATTTCCTGTTCCGTGCCGGGAATGAATTCCGGTCCCGGCACGGAACAAGATAACAAGGAAAAAAACGGCACACGATGCAGCTACCCCGGAAAAATCACGTGCATGCCTGGCTTCTTCTGATGCCGGCAGCCATCCTGCTCATCGCCTTTACCCATTATCCCACGGTGACCACGGTGGTGAAAAGCCTGTTCTCCAAAGGAACGGCAATCAGGCCCTCCCGGTTTACCGGCCTGGACAACTACCGGATGATGATCGAAGACCCGGTGTTCTGGAAGGTACTGGGCAACAACCTGTGGTTCACCCTGGGGACCATTCCCACCTCCATCGCCCTGGCCATTGTCATGGCCCTTTTTGTGAACCGGGCCCTGCCCGGCCGCTCCCTGGTGCGCATGGCCTACTTCACCCCCACCATCCTGCCCATGATCGCCGTGGCCAACATCTGGCTGTTTTTCTACACACCCGACATCGGCCTCATTGACCAGATCCTGGCCGCAGTGGGTCTTTCCGGCCGCAACTGGCTGGGGGACCCGGCCACGGTGCTGCCGGCCATCATGGTCATGACCATCTGGAAGGAAGCCGGGTTCTTCATGATCTTTTATCTGGCTGCCATGCAGAACATCCCGCCGGAACTCAAAGAGGCCGCCCGCCTGGAAGGGGCCGGGCGCTGGGGGGTTTGTGGCGGGTATATGTGCCCCTGGCCCGGCCCACCTACCTGGCCTATGCCCTGGTATCGGTGAGCCACCACTGGAACAATTTTCTGTGGCCCCTGATCATCACCAATTCTGTAGAGACCCGTCCCCTGACCGTGGGCCTGGGCATTTTCGGGGCCCCGGAATCCGGGGTGAACTGGTCCATTGTTTCGGCCGCCACCCTGCTGTCTGTGGCCCCCCTGCTCATCGCCTTTCTGCTGTTTCAGCGGCAGTTTGTGCAGTCCTTCATGTATGCAGGCATCAAATAAGGTGGTGCGTTATTGGGGTTATGATTTACCATCCTGCATGATCCATGGGTTTGCGGCGGTGCAGTATTATCTGCTGCTGGGCGCAAACCGGGCAAGACGCGAGGATGCCGGGGGTGTGCGGCCGTTGAAATACCCGCAGGCGGCATAATACCGCAGGTCCTTCTGCCACAAGGGAAAAAACCGCGAATCATGGGAGATCCGGCTAAGCACCCTTTGCGGGCGGTGGAGCGTATCCAGGAGGGGGGAAAACAGTTCGGACGGATCCCTGAAGCATTCCCAGTCACACTGGCGGCAGACCGGCTGATGACAAGTGCCACGCATGTTCAGCGCCGGAAAAGAACCTAAGTCTTCACGGCCCCGGTATCCGCAGGGGTAGGTGTGGCCGTCATCGGAACCGATGAAGAAATAGTCAATGCCGCCCCGGCATCCGGCGGTTTCCACCGCCCGGCCAGAGGCGGTTCCCGGTGTCTGTTGCTGGGCAATCAGGGCATGGAGGCTGCAAAGGGGGGTGAAAATTCTCAGATAAGGCCGATGCCGGGTCACATTGGCGGCCAGTGCCTGATACAGGAGAATTTTTTCTTCCCGGGAGAAGCGTACCACCGCTTCTCCGGCAGTGGCCGCGTATACTGCATGCAGGCTGCTGTCCAAATCAGCGGTCCCGATGCTCATGGGATAACATGTGTTGGCAAGGGTAAAGCCCATATTGCATACCTGCCGGAAAAACCGGTCGAATGCGCTATGAAACACCTTATAAAACGCTTCCAGATATGCGGTATCGCTTGGAAAGGTGTTCCGGCGAAGGTCCCGGGTCAACGGACCGCCCACCAGGCGGTTGATGCCCAGGTTCACCGATGGATAGATGCCGGCAGCATGAAAAATGGGAATGGCCGTCTCAATACCCCGGACCACATCAGGCAGCCCCCGCATCTGTTCATGCACCTTTGGCACTGCGGAATCCAGACTGATCCAGAAATTTCTCAACGGGGTGGCGGCCAGCTTATCAGCCATGGCCCTGATCCGATATTTGAATCCCGGCTGACGGCTGCCGCAGAACAAAAACCCGTTGGTACCGGTGCGGATATACGGGATGCCGGCCCGGCCGGCATGGGAGATCAATGCGGTTACCTGTTCCAGAAACAAAAGCGGCTCGCCCCCTGTAAAGGAAACCGCCTCAACCCCTTTTTCTCCGGCAGCATCCAGGATCTGCCGGAGATCATCTGTTTTCAAACGGGTGCGGCGGATATCCGCGGTTTTCCGCATGCCGCACTGGGGGCAGGTGGCATTGCACTGGTTGGTGATCTGGATGACCAGCTGTCCGGGCACCCGGTCTCTTGCCAGACATGCCAGCAGTCTGATCACTGAATAGGCGGTCATAAGGTCGTCAGTCCTATCATCTGAAAACGGCGACACCAATGCCACCACGGGAGTGACACAGATATTTTTCATTATTCCTGAGCCGCAGATTTTTTACCACTTTGAAAGGGGCCATGTTATTTCCTTCATAAAAACCACCCGGTTTCAAGGGATGGCTGAAATGCGCTGCATAATTTAATACCCGGATAATATCAGCGCATTATTAGGCATATGTTTTGTATCCATTTTTTTTTATAATGATGCAATTCTCTCACGGGTCATGCTTTGAAGCGCTGGCCGAAAAATTTGTGAACATGACCCGCAAAAAAAAGAGGCAGATATCTGGGCAGAGAATGATGTGTTTTGCGCATCGTCAAAAAAATCCATTTGTGTTCGACAAAATTAAACGCGGCAAAAATATCCCATAACGGCGGGAGAATAATGGTGATTGTTTCACCGACTCTGCGCAATTCCCGGAAGAACATATCCGGTTTTTCCACATGCTCAATGGTATGGGAACACAGCACATTTTTGAATTGTTTGTCTGCAAAAGGCAGATGGTAAATATCTTTAATCAAAACGAAATTCGGTACCCGGGCATGCCTGATAATATCGGCATTGATTCCGCCTGCATCGGTCTTGCCGCAGCAGATATTCAGATCCCACTGCTGCCCTGCAATTATCCGTTCCTTCATCAGCCTGTAACTGATGAAATTGAAAAGCTTACCGACCAGTAAAAAGCTGATTAAAACAAGGGCTGAAATCACACCGGACTGTTCTAGTAATTGGCTCATTCACTGGATTCCTTTATGGTCAATGGTTTCATTTCCAGGATTGTTGTGGTGTGTGATATCTTTGCCGATACAGCAGACAAATACCCCCGCCGGATTCAGCATGCCGGTTTTTCCTTGTAGAAGCCGGTATGATATCCGGTAATTGATAAGACAATGTTTGGAATCTGTTTTATTTTCATCAGTACTGCCAGGGCAGCCTATATTCTCGCTGATTTGCAGATTTTTTTCAAATTAACCGAAATTTAACCATTGCATCATGGGGACCTAACCGTCAACCGATAGTGATACATACCAGAACCGCACAGGCTGTTTGCCGCCAACCAAAATGACCATTTTCGGTGCCGTTATTTACGAGATAATCAGACGAAAAGAGAGCTTTCGATGAACAATACCATTCTAGTCCTCATTGATGGACTGCGCAGCGATGCTGTGAGCCGGTGCGACCATGTTCTGGGAAAAATTTTGGATGCCGCCAAAACAGCCGACAAAAAAGGGACCTGTTTCAATCTGGTGGTGCTCAGCGACCATGGCGGCTGTGGACAGCACCACAACACCGATCACCCTGATGTACTCACTATCCCGTTTATTGCATATGGCAAACCTGTCAGAAAAGGGCACCGGCTGGCCGGGCCGGTATCGATTCTTGACATAGCCCCCACCATCACACAGCTCATGGACATACTGCCCCATCCTGAATGGCAGGGCAAGGCTGTTTCAGATCTGTTCGTGCCCGCATTTTGCAAAATCCCCATGATGCATCTCGGATAAAGCGTATCATCCATTGTTTCCTGCATTGAGAACAAACAAACTGGGTCTGGTACCATTTGACGGAAGCCGGGTGTTTTCCTCCAGGTAAGTTATGAAATCGGTCATGGGCATGGGCCGGGCATAGCGGTATCCCTGCATCATGTCACAGCCTTCCTGGAGAAGAAAATGTTCCTGTCTCGGTGTTTCAACGCCCTCTGCCACAACGGTCATTGCCATGGCCCTGGCCATGGCAATGGCGGCACGCACCAGGGCCTTGCCCTGATCATCCGTCTCGATGCCGTTGATAAGTGACTGGTCGATTTTCAAGGTGTTGATGGGAAGATTTTTCAACATGTTCAAAGAGGAATACCCGGTACCGAAATCATCCAGCTCGATATGGATGCCCATTTCCTGTAATGCCTTCAACGTTGCCCGGCCCTTTTCGAGATCATGGAGCAGACAGGTTTCGGTGAGTTCAAATTTAAGCTGCCGGGGTGCCACACCGTTCCCCGTGATGATGGCGTTGACTTTTTCCAGAAAATGGTCATCGGCAAACTGGCGGGCGCTGATATTCACAGCCAGGGTAAAATCCTGCGGCAGGTGTTCGCACAGGGACAGTGCGACCAGTTGGCGGCAGGCGTTTTCCAGAACCCATTCCCCCAGCGGCAGAATCAGACCGGTTTCTTCGGCAATGGGGATGAACACACCCGGGGAAACCGGGTCTTTTCCCGGGGGCAGCCAGCGCAGCAGTGCCTCGGCACTGCAGATGGTTCCCGACCCCAGGACCTGGGGCTGCAGGTACAGACACAACTCCTCATTGGCCAGGGCTTTTTTCAGATCATAGGCCATGGCGGTTTTGCGGTTGACTGCCGCCTGCCGCTTTTTACTGAACAGGCAGACCCGGTTCCGTCCCAGATCTTTGGCCTCGTACATGGCCACATCGGCCCGTTTGAGCAGTTCACTGGCCGTGTGATCCGATCCCTTGAAAATTTCGACCCCAATGCTGGCACTGGCATGGCACAGATGTTGTTCATTGCCGAGTACAAAGGGACGGTTGAGGGAAACCCGTATTTTTTCAGCCAGATCCAGGGCCCTTTGGGTGCTGGTATCAGGCTGACCGTCCAGCCATTCCAGCAGTACGACGAATTCATCTCCCCCCAGGCGGGCCGCAGTATCCGTCTGCCGGATACAGGCGTTGAGCCTGTCTGCCACCTCGATGAGAAGCGCATCCCCGATATCATGGCCCCTGGTATCATTCAATGATTTGAAATTATCCAGATCCAGCATGATGACGGCCCCGTATTTCTGGTTCCGCCGGGAAGCGGCAATGGCCTGCCCCAGGCGATCCCCGAGAAGACGGCGGTTGACCAGTCCGGTCAGCCCGTCATACAGGGCCAGTTGTCTGATGCGGTTTTCCGATTGTTTGCGGTCCGTGACATCCTGCACCGTACCGGACAACACCTGTCTGCCGTCATGTTCCCGCAGGGCTGCCTGCTGAAAGATCATCCGCTCCTGTCCGTCCGGGCGGATGATCCGGTATTCCATGGTGGCGGATTTTGTGTGGCTGACAATCCCTTTTAAAGCGGTTTTTACCGCATCAAGGTCATCCGGATGCACCAGCCCAAGCGAACTGTGTTCATTCACGGCAAACTGCTTTTTTCCCACGCCGCAGATCTCATAGATCTGATCTGACCAGGTGACCCTGCCATCTGCCGGTATGAACTCCCAGTCCCCGATGCGGGCCAGTTTCTGGGCCGCCACCAGGCGCTCGCGGATTCGGGTCAATGAGGCAACACTGGTTTGCAAAGAATCGATGGTTTTTCGGATATGCCTTTCCAACGGATAAAAAATGAATCCCGCCTCCAGCAGCAGCATGAAAAGGGTTGACATCCAGAGCAGGGTTTCCAGACGTTCGATTTTCATGATCGCGGCCCGGCCGATCTTCTGGTATTCGTCCACCGCTGCATCCAGCATGGGCTCCAGCACATGGGGGCCATAGGTGGTGAGATAGATGTAGGAGAAAAATTTTGTATTGAGTTCTTCATAATGTGAAAGGTACACATCATTGGCATGGGTCAAAAATCTTTCGATGGCACGATCCAGTCCCACGGACAGATCTTGAAAAATCATTTTCAGGTTGTCATTGGTCACCTGTGGAATACCGTTTTCCGGATCGCCGTCACGCAATATTTTGTGGGCATCTCTCATTTTACTGATGGAGCGGCCCACCTGGGCCCGGGCCATGTTGAACTCGGTTTCATCGTCAGTGGTCACCATCAGGCTGCTGAAATAGGCGATGCGGTTGGCAAGCCCTGCCTGATGACCGGCCAGATTCACCAGACTGGAAAACCCCCGCTGTTTGGATATCACGTTCTGCATGGTAATGAATGATGCCGTAGCCAGCAGGGCAATGGCGCTCAACCCGATAATATACCTGCGCCGCAGATTTTTGACCGCTTTGTAGGGGTTCATTTTGTATCCTTGATAGATCCACCCGGCTTCAAGGGGTGGATGAAACGCACTGCATGGTTAAATACCCGGACAATATCAAACAATTGTTAGGTATATGTTTTGGAACCATTATTTTTTTTATACGGCATCAAAATGGAATGTAACGGTATTCTCATCATTTTGTAATATAACCGGTGTAGAATAATGCCATCAGTGAAAAGGAGGCGGAGGGGCGGATGTATCACACGAAAACAAAGACAACCCATGAAACAGACCATTTGATGCGGTTTCCGGATGTGACATGTATGATGCCTGTTTTTCAACCCATTGTTCACATTCATTCCGGCCATCTGTTCGGGGTGAAAGCAGGGTTCAGCGATTGCCGGCAGGCAGGTCTGGAGAAGGAGGCCGACCTGTTAGACACTGGCCGGGAACAATGTGTCAGGCACCAGAAGGACCTCTGCCTGCGGCAGACCGTGTTCACGGATTTTTTCCGGTTCAGGCAGCATCATCCCTATACATTATTCTTGCGGCTGGATCACCGGGTTTGCCGGTCACCGGATTACCTGCCCGGCCGCACCCTGGAAATGCTCACGCACCAGGAACGTGCGCCGGCGGGTGTCTGTTTTGAACTGTCCGTTCATTGCAATGGTGAAGAAGATACCCACCTTTTCAGCATATCGGACAGATACCGTTCCCAGGGGTTCCGGACGATGCTGACCCACTTTGATATCCGCAGCTGCGGGCTGGATTTTCTGGACAGCATGGCACCTGATTATATCCGGTTAGACCGCAAACATTTTTCGGATATGAAACAGCACCCCGAAAAAAAACAGATCCTGTCTTTTCTGATCACCTATTCTCATCTGAAGGAATGCAGGGTTCTGGCCTGTGATGTCCTCAACAAAGAAGAGTTTACCGCATGCCGGGAACTGGGATGTGATCTGGTTCAGGGAAACTTTGTACAGGCCCCTCAACAGAAGCTGACATCCATACGACATCGATATGAAACCATCGGACAGCTTGCAAAAACAGACCGCCGTGTTCATGTCAACAAGGACCGCTCCCTGATTGCCGGTGAAATCAGGCACCTGAAACCGGTGTTTTCCGACTATACAGTGGTCCATATCTTTGATCAGTTCAGAAACCATCCGGAGGCATCTTTTTTTCCAGTGGTTTCCAGAAATGGGGAACCCCGGGGCATTATTCGGGAAACCGCATTCAAGGAATATACGTTTTCAAGATTCGGCAGACAATTGCTGGAAAACCCGTCATTCGGCAAAAATATCTCGCGGTTTATCGCCAAAATTCCAGTGGCTGATGTGCATTCATCCGTGGAAAGCCTTATTGAAACCTATACCCGGTACAACAACAATGAAGGCTTGATCATGGTGGAAGATATGAAATATATCGGTGTGCTGAGCACCAATTCCCTGCTCAAACTGATCAATGAAAAAAATCTGTCCCAGGCCCGGAACCAGAATCCGCTGACCCAGCTTCCCGGCAACACCCTGATCCATGAATATGTGAGCCAAAGCCTGGCGGATGAGGATGATGTCCATCACCTGATCTATTTTGACTTTGATCATTTCAAACCCTTTAATGACCGGTACGGATTCAGAAACGGGGACCGGCTGATCCTGATGTTTGCTGAAATGCTCAAAAAAATCTCTTTTTTCGAAAATCGGTTTGTGGGCCATGTGGGCGGTGATGATTTTTTCATGGGAATCCGTAACAGTACCCTTGAAACAGTGGAAACCCAGATGGCGGGACTGGCCCGGGAGTTTAAAAATAATGCGGAAAGTTTTTATGATCCGGATACAGTGAAAAACGGGTTCCTGCTGACCTGCGACCGGGAAGGCAACGAACGGAAACTGTCCCTGATGACGGTGAGTGTGGCTATTCTGGAAATGCCGGCAGGCAGCAAGATCCATCTGACGGTCGAAGAGACCGCCAACATTCTTGCCCGCCTGAAGAAAAAAGCCAAGCATTCGGATACCGGCATGGCCAGTGCCAGGCTGGACAACGTACCTGGAGAACCATCCTGCCACAAGAAGCATCCTGAACAGAAATGATGCAGTTACATGACGGGTTATGCCTTGAACCGCTGGCCGAAAAATTTGTGAACATGACCGGCAAACAGCAGGGGCAGATATCTGGGAAGGGAATGATGTGTTTTGCGCACCGTCAGAAAAATCCATTTGTGTTCAACAAAATTAAACACGGCAAAAACATCCCATATCGGCGGCAGAATAATGGTGATTGTTTCACCGACCCTGCGCAATTCTTTGAAGAACAGATCCGGTTTTTCCACATGCTCCATGGTATGTGAACAAAGCACCTTTTTAAATTGCTTGTCGGCAAAAGGCAGATTGTAAATATCTTTAATCAAGACGAAATTTGGGATCCGGGCATGTTTGAAAATATCTGCATTGATTTTGCCTGCATCGGTCTTGCCGCAGCAAATATTAAGATCCCACTGCTGGCCGGCAATAATACGTTCTTTCATCAGTCCATAACTGATGAAATTGAAAAACTTACCGACCAGTAAAAAGCTGATTAAAACAAGGGCTGAAATCACACCGGGCTGCTCAAGTAGTTTGCTCATTCACTGGATTCCTTTAACGGGTTTCATTCCCCGGATTTTTGTGGTGTTTGATATCTTTGCCGATACAGCAGGCAAATACGCCTGCCGGATTCAGCATGCCGGTTTTTCCTTGTAGAAGCCGGCATGATATCCGGTAATTGATAAGACAATGTTTGGAATCTGTTTTATTTTCATCAGTACTGCCAGGGAAGCCTATATTCCCGCTGATTTGCAGGTTTTTCTCA
>JAABUD010000291.1 GCA_011389555.1 Desulfotignum sp.
CACGGCCGGACCGCGCTGAAGCGGATTTTCCGAAAAGGCCGGGCCTACACCAAGGCAGGCGTGATTTTTTCACACCTCACCGTAAACGGAATATATCAGCAGGACCTGTTTGACACATCGGACCGGTCCCGGCCGGACAAAGTGATGGAGGCGGTGGATGTCATCAACCAAAAGATGGGGGCCCACACCGTCACCTGTCCGGCCACAGGTATCGCCAGGGACAGATCCTGGGAAACCGCGTTCAATCATCGCTCCTTTGCCTATACCACGGACTGGAATCAGCTGCTGACGGTGGGGCCCTGAGATGGCGGCCTGGTCGGTCTATTTACTGGAATGTGCGGATCAATCCCTGTACTGCGGGGTGACCACAGACCTGGAAGCCCGACTGGTAAAGCACAACCAGGGAACCGCCTCCCGATATACCCGGTCCCGGCGGCCCGTGATCCTGGCAGCGGTGCGGGAAAATCTGGAAAAATCAGCCGCCTTCAAGCTGGAATATCGGATCAAGCAGCTGCCGGCCGGCCAAAAAATCGCTGCGTTGAAAAAATCACAAGGATAACGGCAGCAGGTGGAGCAGAAATCGATGGGCAGAAACAACACCTGGTGCGCCCGGTTACAGCTGTCGCGGTAGCAACCATCATGCCTGGATGAAAAAAATATTTTCACAAAGCCTGATATGGGATGATGGCTTGAATCAGGGGGTCCGCGCGCACGCGAAGCGACCTCAAAACACTTCGTGTTCTTCGTGCCCTTTGTGGTGAAACCGATGTCTCTTGAATGGCGGCCGGAATTCTTATGTCCTGTTTCCGGATGCCAGAGATTGAACCGGGGACATGTCAGGTCTGATTTTGTTTTCGGCAGATGAAATCAGACCGGCAACGCAACGGGTCAGAAAAATTCTTACACGCAGTTACAGGTTTTCCGGACTTTACTTTAGGGGAAATCTTGGGTATGTAAACAGGTGAAATAATTTTGAATAACGACCTTGAAAAAGGCGTGTCTGGAGATCCAATGATTTTTCAGGGACTGAAGCTCACCATACTGGGTATGGGGGTGGTGTTTTGTTTTCTCGTGCTGCTGCTGCTTCTCATCTACCTTTCCACAAAACTGCTGGCCCCGTTCACGGCAAAGGAAATTTCCCTGGCCACGGCAAAAAAATCTGCCAGACCCAGAAAAAAATCAACCTCTTCGGGTGACAATGTGAAACTGACCGCCATTATCAGTGCGGCCGTGGCAGCCCACAGGGCCCGGACACGGTCCTGATGACACCGGTTATCCAATAAAACCTCAAGGAAGGTATCGATGAAAAAAATTCAGATGATGGACACATCGTTCCGGGACGGGTTCCAGTCGGTTTTCGGGGCACGGGCATTGACCGATGATTTTCTGCCGGCCGTGGAAGCGGCCGTGGATGCCGGGATCGAGCACCTGGAAGCCGGGGGAGGTGCCCGGTTCCAGAGCCTTTTCATGTACTGCGGCGAATCCGCGTTTTCCATGATGGACCGGTTCCGGAAAGCGGCCGGACCGGATGCCCGTCTCCAGACCCTTGCCCGGGGGATCAATGTGGTGGCCCTGTCAGCCCAGCCAAAGGACATGATCGATCTGCATGCCAAAATGTTCAAGAAACACGGCATGACCCATATCCGGAATTTCGATGCACTCAATGACGTGCGCAACCTGGTGTATTCAGGTCAGTGCATCGCCGATGCCGGGCTTCATCACCAGGTGGTGGTCACCATGATGGAGCTGCCCCCCGGGTGTACGGGTGCCCATGACCCGGATTTTTACCTCAGGACGTTGAAGGAGATTCTGGATTCCGGGGTGCCCTACGATTCCGTCTGTTTCAAGGATGCATCGGGTACCTCCCATCCCGCCAAGGTGTATGAAACGGTGCGTGCGGCCCGGAAACTGCTGGGCGAAGATACCGAGATCTGGATGCATTCCCATGAGACCGCCGGCATCGGTGTGACCCAGTACAAGGCCGCCATCGAGGCGGGGTGCGACGGGGTCTGCCTGGCCAGGGCCCCGTTGTCCGGGGGCACCTGTCAGCCGGATATGATCTCCATGTGGCATGCTCTGAAAGGAACGGATTGTTTTCTGGATATCGATGTCACGAAAATTCTGGAAGCCAACCAAATACAGAAAGAATGCCTGAAAGACTATTTTTTCCCGCCCGAAGCCCTCAAGGTGTCTTCTGAAGTGATTCTGTCTCCCATGCCCGGCGGGGCCTTGACCGCCAACACCATGATGATGCGCGATACCGGCACCCTGCACCTGTATCCCAAAGTGATCCAGGCCATGTCCGAATGCATTGCCAAAGGGGGATTCGGTACCTCTGTGACCCCGGTGTCCCAGTTTTATTTCCAGCAGGCCTATGCCAATGTGACCCAGGGGAAATGGAAAAAAATCACGGATGGATACGGAAAAATGGTGCTGGGATATTTCGGCAGGACTCCCATGCCCCCGGACCCGGAAATTGTGGAAATTGCGGAAAAGCAGCTGGGCATGAAAAAATTTGACGGTGATCCCGTGGATCTTCTGGAGCCGGGAATCCCCGAAGCGAAAAAAATACTGGCGGCCGAGGGTCTGCCCGTGACCGATGAGAATATTTTCATCATCGGGGCCCTGGCCACCGCCGGCGGCAACACAGGCCTGGATTTTCTCAAGGGACATCAGCCCGTCAAGGTCCGCAAGAAAAAAACGGACCCCGGCCCTGTCACGGACACTTCGCCCGAACCGGCCCCGGCCCCGGGACCCTCGGGATCTGCGGCAGGCACAAAAGGTCCCGTCTGTTTGAACTATAAGGTCACGGTGGATGGAAAAACCTATGAGGTCACTGTGGAGGACGATACCGGGGATATCACCGGCATCGCTCCGGCCGACGAGCAATCCAGGCCCCCTGTCAAGGAAAAACCCAAAGAGGAAGTCAAGGCCCCGATGCCGGGCAATGTGTATCAGATCCTGTTTGACGCGGGGGATACGGTGACCGAAGGGGAGACCCTGCTGATCCTGGAGGCCATGAAAATGGAAACCCCGGTGCCGTCTCCTGTCAGCGGAAAGATTGCATCCATCCCCGTGGTGAAAGGCCAGACGGTCCAGACCGGACAGGTGCTGCTGATCCTGGAAGAATAGCCGGTGAATCCCAAAGGATTACGATTTATGGATATGAAAAAATCAGTTCAGACCTTCCTGTGTGGTGTGGTACTGCTGTCTTTGCTGGTGACGGCGGCCCAGGCAGCCAGCCCTTCCCAGGCAGGCGCCGGCGATGCCGTGACGCTGCCCCCCATTCTTGACATGGCAGTCAATTTTGCCAGGTCCACGGGGCTGTTCAGTTTTCTGGTGCCTGAATCCGGCCGTTCTTTTGACGGGGTCAGACAACTGCTCATGATCGGTATCGGAATTCTGCTGCTGTACCTGGCCATCAACAAAAAATTCGAGCCCCTGCTCCTGGTGCCCATCGGATTCGGTGCCATTCTGGTGAACACGCCTTTGGCCGGCATGGCAGACCCGGGCGGGATTCTGTATTATATTTACAGCATCGGCATCAAGACCGGAGTGTTTCCGCTGCTGATCTTCATGGGGGTGGGGGCCATGACCGATTTCGGTCCCCTGATTGCCAATCCCAAAACCCTGCTGCTGGGGGCTGCAGCCCAGGTGGGGATTTTCATCACCCTGATCGGGGCCCTGTTGCTGTCGGATTTTGTGCCGGGGATTCATTTCAACCTGTTCGAGGCAGCCTCTATCGGGATTATCGGCGGGGCTGACGGGCCCACGGCCATATTTCTGTCCAGCCAGCTGGCGCCGCACCTGGTGGGTCCCATTGCCGTGGCCGCGTATTCCTACATGGCCCTGGTGCCCATGATTCAGCCGCCCATCATGCGGGCGTTGACCACCGAAAAAGAACGGAAAATCCGCATGAGCCAGCTGCGGCCCGTGGGCAGGGTGGAAAAAATCATCTTCCCCATCATGGTGCTGGGACTTTGTATCCTGCTCCTGCCGTCAGCGGCGCCGTTGATCGGGTTTTTCATGTTCGGCAACCTCATGCGGGAATGCATGGTGGTGGAACGGCTTTCCCAGACCGCCCAGAACGCAATGATCAACATCGTCACCATCCTTCTGGGACTGGGGGTGGGTGCCCAGCTGTCCGCAGGCCAGTTTCTGAACCTGTCCACACTGGGGATTCTGGTCCTGGGGTCCGTGGCCTTTGCCATCGGCACGGCGTCCGGGATCCTCATGGTCAAGCTGATGAACCTGTTTCTGGCCACCAAGATCAATCCATTGATCGGGTCCGCCGGTGTGTCCGCCGTTCCCATGGCAGCCCGGGTCAGCCAGAAGCTGGGCATGGAAGCAGACCCCCAGAACCATCTGCTCATGCATGCCATGGGTCCCAATGTGGCCGGCGTGATCGGATCTGCCGTGACCGCAGGCGTTTTGTTGACATTACAGAGCCTGGTGGTTTAATATCGTCCAAATAACACAGGGAGGAAAAAAATGACCATCCGTGTATTGATGACCCGGCGCGTTCCCAAACTCACCTCCGGCATGGATCTGGCGCTGCTGCCGACCTTGTCCGAGATGCTCATCGAGCTGCGGGCCATGGCGGACCGGCAGCCGGGTTATATTTCCGGAGAAACCCTCAGAAATGTGGAAGATCCCCATGAGTACCTGGTGATCAGTACCTGGAAATCCCTTGAATCCTGGAAATGGTGGATGGCCAATGCCGAGCGGGCCGAGCTGGAAGGTCGGATCGACGCCCTTCTGGGATCATCCACCGTGTACAAGGTGTTCAGCTATGACTGACAATGGGTGACCTGCAGAACAGGTCTGCCAGAGGCCTTCAGGGGCATCAATTTTTTTACCACAAAAAAAACACGAAGTTCACGAAGAAGCCCTTTCTTCTGGCTCTTCGTGAACTTCGGGGTGCTAAAAAAAATCAAATCAATGTAACGTGACTGGTGTCAGAAATTATGCCACCGTGGCAATCAGGTCCCCGTCTTCCACCTCATCCCCCACTTTTTTGACGATTTTGTCAATCTTTCCATCACAGGGGGCATACACGATGGTTTCCATTTTCATGGCTTCAATGACCATGATTTCCATATCCTCTTCAATGGATGTGCCCACTTCGATGTCCATTCGAATAATTTTGCCCGGTAAGGGTGCGGTTATTTCGTTTGCCATTTTTCTTGACGCTCCTTTTTGTTTATTTGACAGTTTTTCAACCAAAGCGGTTTGGTAAAACTATCCTGTTAATTAAATCCGTTCATCAGGGGGCCAGCAGCGTGATGAAGATACCGGCGGCGATGACCGTGCCGATAACCCCTGCCACATTGGGTCCCATGGCGTACATGATCAAATAGTTTCGCTTGTCTGCCTCGATGCCCACCTTGTGAACCACCCGGGCCGCCATGGGCACGGCAGACACACCGGCGGCCCCCAGCAGCGGATTGATTTTTTCCTTTGACACCAGATTCAGCAGTTTGGCCAGCACAATGCCCGTGGCCGTGCTCAATATAAAGGCGATGAGCCCCAGAATGAAGATGAACAGCACCTTGGGCTGTAAAAACACGTCCGCGTGCATGGTGGCACCGATGGGCAGTCCCAGGAATATGGTCACAATGTTCATCAGCTCGTTCTGGGCCGCGCCCTTCAACCGTTCCACCACCCCGGATTCCCGGAACAGGTTCCCCAGCATGAGCATGGCGATCAGCGGCGCGGATGCCGGAATCAGCAGGATAATCACAAAGGTGGAAATGATGGGGAACAGCAGTTTTTCCCGTTTGCTCACGGGCCGGGGTTTGGCCATTCTGATCTTTCGTTCCGCCTTTGTGGTCAGCAGCCGCATGATGGGCGGCTGGATAATGGGTACCATGGCCATGTAGGAATAGGCGGCCACGGCACAGGCCCCCATGAGCTGGGGGGCCAGCTTGGAGGAGATAAAGATGGTGGTGGGACCGTCGGCCCCGCCGATCATCCCGATGGTGGCGGCCTCCATGATATTGTATCCCATGGCGTGGGAAGCGAAAAAAGTGATATAGACCCCGGCCTGGGCGCCGGCCCCCAGGAAAATGAGCCGGGGATTGGCCAGCATGGGGCCGAAATCGGTGAACGCGCCGATGCCCAGAAAAATCAGGGGCGGGATGATCTCCCAGTGGATCCCGTAGTGGTAGAATTTCCACAAAAGACCCACCTCGGGCTCCATCAATCCGCTCAGGGGCAGGTTCACCAGCAGGATGCCGAACCCGATGGGCAGCAGCAGCAGCGGTTCATATTGTTTTTTAATGGCCAGAAAAATCAGGGTCAGGCCGATAATCCACATCACGATCATGCCCGGTGTCAGGTGGACAAAACCGGTTGTGTTCAACAACGAATATAAATTATTTCCCATCTGAAGCCGCTCCTTTGGATTTTGAGGAGAACCGGTCGACAAAGAAGGCGGTGATCCTGATGGACAGGTACAGCAGGGTCATGCCGAAAAATACGCTGATGATACCCTGTACAAAAACACTGGCTGGTGACATCCTGAGCTTCCTTTTTTTACGGTTTTGGCAACACAGAAAGTTGTGCTGTGCAACCATTGCAAAAAATTTTTTCAACCTTAATCCATACCCGATGAGATGTCAACATGTAATCAAAAATATGATCATATGTTCGCTGAAAACAAAGGGAAAACCCTGTTATACCGAAGGTGGACTATTGATTTTTTTTCTTGAGTTCATCGATCCTGGTACGTCCGGACAGCGGGACCCCGCTGCGGTAGGATGCCCGGGCGATGAGATGGGCGGCCACGGGGGCGGTAAGCAGCAGCAGGGCGATGATGAACCCGGCCCGCAGAAAAATGCCCGGGTCCTGGAAAAAAACCGCATGGGACAGGGCCACCAGCCCGGCGCCCAGGGATCCGGCCTTGGTGGCGGCATGCATGCGGGTGAGGGTGTCCGGCAGGCGGATGACGCCTACGGCGGCAACCAGGCAGAAAAGGCTGCCCAGGATCAGGAGAAAAGCGGCAATATACTCAGCCATGGGGACCTCCCCGGAACCGGTCTTGTCCCTGTGGATCGTCCGATGCCGGTTTTTCGTCCGCCGGCGGGGATGCCCGCTCGATGAACCGGGCCAGGGCGATGGTGCCCAGAAAAGCGATGCAGGCAAAGGCGATGGCCACATCCAGGTAGGAGGCCTGTCCCGTATGGATGGACAGGGCCACCAGAAAAGCCACCACCAGCACGGACATAAGGTCCATGGCAATGACGCGGTCCGCGGCCGTGGGGCCTTTGACCAGGCGCCACAGCACCAGCACCATGCCGGCCAGAAGAATGGCCATGGCCGCCTGTGCGGCCCCAAAGAGAAAAGCGCCCTGGGCCGCCATCACCGGGTCACCTCCAGGATCCGCCGTTCCAGCCCCTGGATGATCTGGCACCGGGTCTGCTCCACATCTTCCAGAAACATGACATGGACATACAGGATGGTATTGTCTTCGGACAGGTCCACACTCAGGGTGCCCGGGGTCAAAGACACCAGGTTGGAGACCAGAAAGATTTCAAGACGGGTCCGGGCCTTCAAAGGAACGCCGATAATGCCCGGCCGGCTGATGTGTGCCGGGGTGATGACGTCCCAGGCCACCCGGAAATTGGAGATCACCAGCTCGGTAAGAAAATAGGCGGTCAGGTTCAGGGTTTTGGGCAGTTTTTTGAAATACCGTGTGTCCGGATACAGGGGGCTGGATACCCATAAAATGAAATATCCCAGAATGAATCCCATGATAAATGCACTGATGCGGGTGCTGCCCAGCAGCAGGGTGAACACGGCGGCAATGAAGAAGTTGAGCATCAGCAGCGGCATTAATTTCCTCCTTTCACCGCCAGCACATAGGCGGCGGGGTCCATCAGCTGTTCACCGGCGGCAATGGACAGGGCCAGCAGCGGGTCAATGAAAATGCCCATCAGTATCGTGACCAGGCACAGGCAGATCACCGGGGTCAGCATCCAGGGGGAAAGAGACCGGTTCCGGGGGGGCGCTTCATCCGGAGACCA
>JAABUD010000292.1 GCA_011389555.1 Desulfotignum sp.
GGCCGTGCTGGTGAGGGCCGCCGTGTTCTCCACGGCCAACACTTTTTCATGCAGGTCCGCAAGATTCAGGGTGCCGGTCAGCCCGTAGATCAGACCGATGCCCGCCAGCAGCATCAGGGTGGACAAAAGGTTCAGGATCACATATTTGACGGCACCGGTGAGCCGGCCGGACGGGGGATCCATCACCAGGATGCCGAAGGAGGCCATGAGCATCACCTCGAACCAGACATACAGGTTGAACAGGTCCCCGGTGAGAAACGCCCCGCACACGGCAGCCGTGAGCATCTGCATGAACGGATGGAAACCGGCCCGGACCTGGCCGTCATTCATGTCTGCGCGGGCATAGACCATCACGGCCAGGTGGATAACGGCCGTGATGACCACCAGGACCGCGCTCAGCAGGTCAGCCACCAGGCAGATGCCGGCCGGCGCAGGCCAGGACCCCACCCACAGGGCAATCACCCCGTTTTGGATCACACCGGCCAGCAGCAGGCCGGTGCTCACAAGATGCACCAGGGCCCCGGCCATGGCCGCGGTATGGGCAAGGCGGCGGTTGTTCCTGAAAAACAGGAAAAAAACCGCTGAAATCATGGGCACCAGAATGGGCAAAATCAGCAGTTGGTTCATGCCGAATCCTTGTTTTCCGGTCCGTCCGGGTCGTGGGAGGGGTCCAGTTCGCAGAAAAACGGCGCCTGGTCCGTGTCCAGGGTGCGGGTCCGGTCATAGGTCCGGTACAACAGCACCAGCAGAAACAGGGTCATGGCGAATCCGATCACAAGGGCCGTGAGGACCAGGGCCTGGGGCAGGGCATTGGCCACGGGTTCCGCCGGCAGGGTCCGGCCGGGCTGGATCAGGGGCGGGGCCGTGTCGGACAGCCGGCCGGCAGTGAAAATCAGCAGATTGACGGCATTGCCCATCAGAACGAACCCGAACACAAACCGCACCAGCATTCCCGACAGCATCAGGTACAGGGCACCGGCGATCATCATGCCTACCACGATGGCCAGCAACGGTTCCATGGATCAGTTCTCCTCCAGACAGAGCAGCATGGACAAGATGCTGCCCAGGACCGCCAGAAACACCCCCAGATCAAAGAACAGGGGCGTGCCGATGGCGATGGGGCCCGCGTGCCACCAGATGCCGGTGAGAAAGGGTTTTCCGGCAGCCAGCCCCGGCAGCCCGGCAGCCAGTCCCAGGGCCAGCCCGGTCATGGCCATGGTCAACGGGCGGATCCGGATGGCCCGGCGCACCTGGTCCGGTCCTTCCGTGATGGCGAACAGGGCAAAGGCCGTGCCGGCCAGAAGGGCGGCGGCAAATCCGCCGCCGGGTTCATGGTGGCCCCGCAGCAGGATATAGACGGTAAATACCAGCATCAGTCCCACCATGAGCCGGGTGGCGGTCTGTAAAATAATGGACTGCATTAGTGCTCCTTTCCCCGGCGGATCAGGTTGACCCCGGCCCAGGCGGCCAGCACCACCACGGCGATTTCTCCCAGGGTGTCAAAACTGCGGAAATCCACCAGGATCACATTGACGATGTTGCGGCCATGGGCCGCCACCACACTGTTGGCCTCGAAAAAAGCGGTCAGGCTTCGGTCCAGCGGGGTCTGCACAATGCCTGTCAGCAGCGTGGCAATGATCAGGCCGGCGCTCAAGGACAGGCCGGCATTTCTCAGGGTCCTGGACCGGGAGGGGGGTTTTGCTTTTTCCAGGGGCGGCAGCCGCAGCAGGATCAGGGATACAAAAATCAGGGTCAATGTTTCCACCAGCAGCTGGGTCAGGGCGATGTCCGGTGCGCCGAACACCAGAAACACCAGGGCCACGCCCGCGCCCACCCCGCCCAGGCCCCCGATGGCCAGGATCCGGTGCCGGGCCGTGACCACCACGGCGGTGGAGATCAGGATAAAGCCGAACAGGCCGGCGGCGATCCAGGGACCGGATACCGGGACGATTTTTGCCAGGCCCGGGAGATGCGGCAGCCACACACTTCCCACGGCCGCGATCATGACCAGGATGATGACCGACAGGTAGGTGTGCAGTGAGCCGTTCTGGATGATGCCGGTGAAGCGGCCGGCCAGGGTGAGAAACCGGTCCAGCCCGGTTTGGTAAAGTCCGGGAAAAGTGAACCACAGCCGGTCCAGGACCGTGAGGAGTCCCTGGCGCAGGGGCCTTCGGAACCAGTAGATGAGCGCACCCAGAGACAGGGTCAGAATGCTCAGCAGCAGGGGCAGGTTGATGCCGTGGAAAAACACCAGGCGGATCTCTTCCCTGTCCGGATGGATGGCGAACACGGCCGGTTCAATCAGGTGGGCGGAGACCCATTCGGGGATGATGCCGAACATCACTCCCAAAATCCCCATGACGGCGGGACCCAGGCGCATGGTCCAGGGAACTTCGCACACAAGCGACAGTTTTCCGCGCAGGGGGCCGGCAAAAGGGGTGATCAAAATCACGGCGGCCACCGCCGTCATCAACGCGTTGGACACCAGGGTGGCAATGGTGGCGAAAACCGGGAACATCTCCTGGGCCAGGGCTCCTTCGTACATGATCTCCTTGCCGATGAATCCGAAGAAAAGCGGGAACCCGGCCATGGACAGGGTGGCCCCGGTCACAGCCAGGGCGGTGAGGGGCATGCATTTCATCAGCCCGCCCAGGCGGCCCAGATCCCTGGTCCCGGTCTGGTGATCGATGCTGCCCACGGCCAGAAACAAAGCTGCCTTGTACAGGGCGTGGACCATCAGAAACGTGGTGGCCGCAGTCAAAGACAGCACGGTCTGTCCCCCGGCAAACAGGGTCAGCACTCCCAGGGCCATGAGCGTTGTATAGGCCAGAACCCGCTTGAGGTCACAGGGGCCTATGGCCTGGATGGCGCCCCACAGGGCCGTGATCCCCCCGATCAAAACCAGGGTGCCGGTCCACAAAGGGGTGCCGGCCATGGCCGGGTGCAGGCGCAGGAGCAGGTAGATGCCGGCTTTGACCATGGTGGCGGCATGAAGAAACGCGCTGATGGGCGTGGGGGCGCTCATGGCGTTGGGCAGCCAGAAATGGAACGGCACCTGGCCGGATTTGGTCATGACCCCCACCAGGATACAGATGAAAAAGGCCGGATACAGGGCATGGGCCCGCACCAGGTCCCCGGATGCGGCCAGCAGGCCAAAGGTCATGGGAAATCCGGCGGCTTTGAGCAAAAGAATGCCCATCAACAGAAACAGGCCGCCCCCGCCGGTGATCAGCAGGGCCTGCCGGGCGTTTTCTCTGGCCCCGGCCTGGTCATGGTCAAACCCGATGAGCAGAAAAGACAACACCGTGGTGGCTTCCCAGAATATGAACAGCAGCAGCAGGTTGTCGCTCAAAACAATCCCCAGCATGGCCAGCATGAATCCGTGCAGATAAACAAAGAACCGGCCCAGTTGCGTGTATCCGGCCATGTAGGTGGATGCATAGAGGGTGACGAAAAATCCGGTCATGGTGATGATCAGGCCGAACAGCAACCCCAGTCCGTCCAGGCGGAAGGCCAGGGCCAGGTCCAGGCTGGGAACCCAGTTCCAGTGGACCGTAAACATGTGTCCCTGCACCACCCGGGGCCATGCCAGGCACAGCAGCACGAACAACCCCAGGGGCAGAAGGCTGGAAAAAAGCCCTGCCCTGCAGCAGTCCGGGACCTTGCCGGTTTGGGACAGTTCAGACCGCATACCTACTGTGACAGAAACAAAGGAATATCGGCTGAATGAATGGTTTCCAGCACCGTGTCCCCCAGCAGACTTCGTTTGATAATGTTCTGGGAACTGTTGCCCATGACGATGAGGTCGGCGGTGTGGTCATGGGCATAGGTCATCAGATTTTTGGGGCTGCCGTCCTTCAGGTCGGTCTGGACGTCAAATCCGTGGGCCTGGCAGTAGTCTGCGGCTTTTTCCAGCAGAAACGGTTCCGGTTTTTTTCGGTGCTTGAAGTGGACCAGCCGGATTTGCGCGCCGGGCCAGGGATTCAACTGCAGATAATCTCTGGTGGCTCTAGCCGATTCCATGGACCCGCTCAAGGCGATCACCACGGTTTTGACGGGCCGGTATTTTTCCGCCACTGCCAGAATGGGCCGGACTCCCTGGCGCAGCAACTTGAGGATGGCCTTGTCCGGGTCCTCGACAAATCCGTATTCAAAAATACTGCGCAGGCCGAAAATGGTCAGATCGTTGAACCGGTCTTCATCGATCATTGCCTCGAAAGTATCGCCTTCTTCATATTTGATGCGGCGGCAAACGACCTTCTGTTTGCTGCAATGGTCTTTGAACAGGGCGATGGCCTGTTCCGTGCCTTCTTTGGTCACCTGAACGTTGTTTTCGCGCATGCGCTGGGCATAGGCGGCTGCCCCGGCAGGAACCGGCCCCACATTTTCCAGTTTTTTGGTATTGACGATGGTGACGCCGGTCAGCTGGGCCTGGTGCAGATCACCCAGTTCAGTGGCCCACTGGGTGGCGGCCTCGGTGAACGGGGTGCCGCCCAGTCCCACAAGTATTCGTTTGATCATTGGTTACGGTCTCCTTTTTAAAATGGTCCTTATGCTCATGTTAAGCCATGGGACACCTGATTTGTCAAGGAAAACACATTGGT
>JAABUD010000293.1 GCA_011389555.1 Desulfotignum sp.
AACAGTTTAGGCTAGTTGCAAGATGGTTGAGTTTTGAAAAAATTTATTTTACCACAGGCTAGGCTTTTTGTGACTCAAATGCAGTATTCTCAGCCAGAAATATCAGGAACATCAAAAAAATGCATGCTTCGGACATTTAAAAAGGGCTTTATATGACAGCAAAACCTTCCTATGAAGAATTGGAAAGACAAGTTCATGAACTGAAAAGGGACTATACGCAGCTTGAAAAAAAACTGCTGGAATCCGGGTCTTTTACTGAAGAAATCATGACGTATATGACTGAAGGCCTTGTCCTGACAGATACTTGGGGGACTGTCATATTCATGAATCAGCGTTTGTCAGAAATGCTTGGATATCTACCCGAAGAGATCATCGGGAAATGCTGGCTGGATCTGGTACCGGCCGATCAGCAGTCTATTGCAAAAGAGGCAGAAGCCAGACGTGCTCAAGGACATACTGACCGGTATGAAATTATTCTGCGCCACAAAGATGGTCATAAATTTCCGGTGTTGATCGGTGCAGGATCACGGTTTGATAAACAAAGCAGTGAATTTATCGGTACGATGGGTGTTGTGACTGACATCACCGAGCGCAAGCAGGCTGAAGCGACGTTGCTGGAGAGCGAAGAGCGGATTCGCACCATTGGAGACAACCTGCAGGGCGCGCAGCTCTATCAACTTCGAGTCGCACCGGATGGCGGTGCTATGTTCACCTATGTGAGCAGCAAGGTGGAGGAACTGCACGAATACAAACCGGAGGACGTTCTCAAGGACGTATCGCTCTTGTTCAAACGCGTCCACCCTGCTGATGTGAACGAATGGAAAAAGCTCACCAAAAAATCGATAAGGGAATTGAGCACCTACGACCATACCGTTAGAATAGTGAGGAAATCGGGTGAAATCCGTTGGCACCGAATGATTTCAAAGCCCCAAAAAATGGATGATGGCAGCGTTCTTTTCGACGGGGTTGAAATAGATGTCACCGAGCGCAATCGGGCGGAGAAGGCGCTTCGGGAAAGAGAGGAAAAATACCGCCTGCTTTTTAATATGGGTGTGAATGCCATGTTTTTGGTAGACGACAATACCACCCAAATTTTGGAGTGTAACAATAAAGCTTCCCAATTATTCGGTTATTCCTCCCAAGAACTGTTATCCATGAAAATGGCTGATTTGTCCACGACACCTGAAGCGACCCGCCGGGCATGTCAGGAAAATGTTTCAAAAAAAGAACGAGTTTACAAAAAAAAAGATGGAAGTTTTATATCAGTAGATATCACATCCGAGCATTTCTGTCTTGCCAACAGGGCGGTACACATTTCAGCCATTCGGGACATCACGGAAAAAAAGCAAGCGGAAAAGGCCCTACGTCAGAAAACCAAACTTTTGCAAAACATTATTGACACTACCTCTGACCTTGTTGCCGTGACCGACCTGGAAGGCAACTTCAAATTTATCGGTCCTTCCCATAGATTTCTGGGATACGATCCGGATTCACTTGTCGGCAGGAATGTCATGGAACTTGTCCACCCGGATGATTATCAGGAAGCTGCAACCGCTTTTGCTGAGTTTCTGGCCAACAGGGAAGATGGCCGAAAAGTTGAGTACAGGTATCGCCGGGCAGATGGAGACTATCTCTGGTTTGAGACTGTCGGGAAATTCATTCTGGATGATGCCGGCAATCCAAAGGAAATCCTGTTTAGTTCAAGAGATTTTACCGCACACAAACGAGCCGAGGGCGAATTGAAACGGATTGAATGGATGCTGTCCAGGAAACCTGTTTCGAACGTCGATGCCCAGACAGAGAATCACGATCAGGGGTATGGCGACCTGACCGAATTGAATCGTGATGGCATTATCCTGAAATCAATAGGTCACGAACGTCTGAAAAGCTTTGCCAACGACTACCTGGAATTGCTCGGGACTTCCTCCGCTATCTACGAGGTAAACGGCGACTATGCCTTCGGGATTTTTGCTTCAGGCTGGTGCCGAATGATGGACAGTGTTTCGCGTAAACTTTGCAACACCCCTGACAATGTTGAAGCGCTCAACTCCGGTCGCTGGTTGTGCCATGAATCCTGCTGGAGTGACTGCGCCAAAAAGGCCATTGCCAAGCGTACGGAGGTGGACATCGCGTGCAATGGGGGTATTCGAATGTATGCCGTGCCCATTTTTGCCGGCGGGAATGTCATAGGGGTGATCAACTTCGGGTACGGAGATCCACCGAAAGATCCTGAAAAACTCAAGATGCTGGCTGATGTCTACCATCTCAACTACGATGACCTTCTCCGAGAGGCCGTGGCGTATGATTCCCGCCCTCCCTATATCATTGAGATGGCAAAAAAACGCCTCAGCAGTTCAGCCAAGCTTATCGGTTCAATGGTTGAAACAACCCAGGCCATGGAGGCCCTGCGGAATAGTGAGGAAAAGCACCGCCGCCTCTTCGAGACCATGGCCCAAGGGGTCATTTATCAGGCAGTCGATGGAAAAATCATCTCGGCCAACCCAGCCGCGGAAAAGATTCTTGGTCTGTCTTTCGAACAGATGCAAGGCAAAACGTCCTTGGACCCGCGCTGGAGAATGATTAAAAAAGACGGCACAGAGGTTCCAGGCACGGACCATCCAACCATGATCGCCCTGCGTACTGGAGAAACGGTCGGGCCGGTGGGCCGGGGTGTGTTTCATCCGGATAGGAACGCTTATGTCTGGCTGTCCATCACTGCCATTCCCTTGTTTCAACTGGGAGAAACAAAACCCTTTCAGGTTTATGCCACTTTCGAGGACGTCACCGAGCGCAAGCGTATGGAAGAAACACTGCAGAAAAGTGAAGAACGTCTAAAGCTGGCTCTTGATTCGGTTTCAGATGCAGTATGGGATTGGCGGATGGACACAGGCGAGGTTTATTTCAGTTCACGATGGTACACGATGCTGGGGTACAAACCCTACGAGCTGCCCCAGGATTTTGAAACCTGGCGGAAACTCCTTCACCCTGATAATTTATCTGACTCGGAAGCAAAGATATTCAGGCATCTTGACTCAGCTGAACCCTTTGCAATCGAATTTCGCATGCGCACAAAAAGCAATCATTGGCGTTGGATTCTCGCCCGGGGCAAAACAGTTGAGCAAGATGATCAGGGCAAGGCTGTCCGGATGCTGGGCACCCACATGGACATCACCGAACGTAAACAGTCAGAGGAGGAGCGTAAGAAACTCCAGGATCAGCTCTCCCAGGCACAGAAAATGGAATCAGTGGGCCGCCTGGCCGGCGGTGTGGCCCATGACTTCAACAACATGCTCGGGGTGATTCTGGGACACACGGAACTGGCATTGTTGCAGGCAGATGAAAATCACGATCTGCATGCTGACCTCAAAGAAATTCAGAAAGCTGGGCAACGGTCAGCGGATATCACAAAACAGCTGCTGGCTTTTGCCAGAAAACAGACTATTTCTCCCAGACAGCTGGATTTGAACGATACTGTGGAAAGCATGCTCAATATGCTGCGCCGGCTCATCGGTGAAAATATCGACCTGGTCTGGAAGCCGGCCACCCATTTGTGGCCGGTGAAAATGGACCCGACCCAGATTGACCAGATCCTTGCCAATTTGTGTGTGAATGCCAGGGATGCCATTTCCGGGATGGGCAAAGGTACCGGCCTGGGACTTGCTACGATTTATGGCATTGTCAAGCAGAACAGAGGATTCATCAATGTTTACAGTGAACCCGGCCAGGGTTCCACCTTCAAACTGTATCTGCCTCGTTTAAGCGATGTGGCGGAAAAAGATGGATTATGAAGATCCTGGCAATCAACACGGGCAGCTCCTCCATCAAGTATCAACTGTTTGACATGGCGGACGAAACCGTGCTGGCCACAGGCATGGCCGAAAGACTCGACAGTGATGCCGGCACCCTGTCCCACACCGCCATGGCAGCGGACGGCACCCGCGACACCATTGAGATCCGTGAAAAACACCTGGACCACGCCCGGGGTCTGGTCCGAATCGCGGCCCTGCTCACGGATGAAACACGCGGGGTGATCAGGGATACTTCCGATATTGCCGCTGTGGGTCACCGGGTGGTGCATGGAGGAGAAGCCTTCCAGTATCCCCGGATCATCGATCAGAGCGTGATAAATGACATCGAAAAAAACACCCCCCTGGCACCGCTGCACAATCGGGCCAACCTCACCGGCATCCGGGTGGCAGACTCGGTGTTTCCCACCGCCACCCAGGTGGCGGTATTTGATACCGCCTTTCACCAGACCCTGCCGAGACAGGCCTATATGTATGCCCTGCCCCATGACCTGTATGATACCCACCGGATACGGCGGTACGGGTTCCACGGCACCTCCCATGCCTGTGTGGCCGGCAAAGCCGCCGATTTTCTCAACATTCCCCTGGAACAGCTGAACCTGATCACTCTGCACCTGGGCAATGGGGCCAGTGCGACCGCCATCCGGAACGGCAGAAGCGTGGATACCTCCATGGGCCTGACCCCGCTGGAGGGTCTGGTCATGGGAACCCGCTCCGGGGATATGGATCCGGCCGTCCCGTTTTTTTTATCCCGGCACCTGAACCTGTCCCTGGATGAAATCGATGCAATTTTCAACCGGCAGAGCGGACTCAAAGGCCTGTGCGGGGAAAATGACATGCGCACCGTGCTGACAAAGGCGGCCGCCGGGGATGACCATGCCCGGCTGGCCCTGGATGTGTATACGTACCGCGTCAAAAAATATATCGGTGCGTATACCGCCGTCCTGGGCCGGGTGGACGCACTGGTGTTCACCGGCGGGATCGGGGAAAACGCTTCCGATGTCCGGGAACGCTGCTGCCGGGGTCTGGCAGGCCTGGGCATTGTGATCGACCCGGTCAGAAACAAAGACCAAAAAACCCTGCCGCGGCGGATCAGCCCCCGGAACACCTCTGTGAAGGTCCTGGTGGTAACCACGGATGAAGAGTTGGAAATCGCCCGACAGACCCGAAAAAAGATACTGGAATGACCCGGTTTACCTCGGACCGGTCATTTTGTAAGAACTTTCAAGAAAAAATCTCCGCCATCATGCAGCGGGCGCTTCCCCCGCCCACGGATTCAATGGTGTCCAGATCCACGGACAGAATGGTGCCATACTGTTCCAGGCGCCGGATCTGGTCCGGGGTAAAGCCTGTGAACGCCCGCCGGGACATCACGATGAACGGCCGGCCGCCGGTGGCGGCATTCACCTGGAGAATATTGCCGCAGAAATGGTGTTCCATCTGATCCATGGAGATATCAATGACATCGAAGGACCGGGCCAGAGACGTTCGGACCCGGATGCGCTGATCCGGGTCCGGGATGCAGTCCAGGCAGATCACAGCAAACCGGTCCCCGATACTCATGATCACATTGGTGTGGTAGATGGGTTTTCCCCTGGAGCTGCGGGTATCGAACAGGATTCCCTCCCGGTAGAACCGCAGGCGGATGAAATTGTCAAACTGGTCCGGGTGGCAGCGATGGGAACGGGCTGCGTACACAATCTCTTCCCGGTGGTCGATCACCATGGAACCCGTGCCTTCCAGGAACCGCGCCTGCTCATCTAAAGCACCCACATGGATAACGTTCCGGATCTTGTATCCATTGGCCACCAGCAGCTTTTCCACATCCTGGGGCCGCCGTTCATACCGGCGGCTGACCGCAGCCATGGGATAGGTGATCAGGGTACCGTCATGTTCCGTGGAAAACCAGTTGTTGGGGAAAATCGCGTCCGGGGTCCGGGGATAGGGTGTTTCCGGTTTTTCCAGCACCAGCACGGTAATGCCGCAGGCCCGCAGTTTATCCACCATGGCCTGGAATTCGGCATTGGCCTTTTCATTGATCTGTTTTTCAGAGTCTGTGGGCCGTTTCTGGAATTCATTGTCCAGCCCGGTTTCCTCGTTGAAACCAAAATCATGGGGCCTGACCATCAGGATCGTATCGGTTGTTCTGGAAACATCTAACATGAAATGCCTTCTATCACGGTCTATCATCACGGTCAAGCGGTTCCGCCGATTCCGTTCAACTGCGATTGACATTCCGAGACTGGCTGTATTGACTGGCAGTATCGAGTCATCCTGAAACGCGCATGCACCATTCATCTGAATCAAAAACGCAATGGACCTGAGCCCGGTTGACTGCATCCGGTGCCAGGCCTGAAATTTAATCCTTGTAAGAACATCAAATTGGTGTATACTTCGTCGTTTACTGACCCATCAGGTCCTGTGTCCATCCAATTGACATAAAAAAACAGGCGTTACACAACCTTGCCGGCAAGGATTGGAAACCGGTATGACTGCATAGATATATAAGGAACAACATGCCTCAGGAAAATTTACCCGTGACCGGGTTTGAACAAATGAATCTGAACCCGGTTGTCTTTTCTGCCTTGAAAGATCTGGGATATGAAACACCGACCCCCATCCAGTCCCGGACCATTCCCAGCCTGATCCAAGGAAAAGATGTCCTGGGACAGGCCCGGACCGGCACGGGAAAAACAGCTGCATTTGCCCTGCCTGTGCTGTCCCGCATCGATTTGACAAACAAAAAGCCCCAGGTCCTGGTGCTGACCCCCACAAGGGAACTGGCCATCCAGGTGGCAGCCTCCTTTACAGACTATGGCAAAAACATGCCCGGACTGAACGTTCTGCCGGTCTACGGCGGACAAAGCTACGGCATTCAGCTCAACCAGCTCCGGCGGGGCGTCCATGTGGTGGTGGGGACCCCCGGCCGCCTCATGGATCATATGAAAAAAAAGACGGTGTCCTTTTCAGATCTCTTCTGCCTGATTCTGGATGAGGCGGACGAAATGCTGAATATGGGATTTATCGAAGATGTGGAATGGATTCTGGACAAAATTCCCCGGGACCGCCAGTCAGCGCTTTTCTCCGCCACCATGCCCGGACCCGTGCAAAAAATCGCCCGGAAATACCTGAACACGCCGGAGCAGATCATCCTCCCCCAGGACACGCCGGACTCGGGTGACATCAACCAGGAATACTGCATAATCGGCCAGAGACAAAAAACCGGCACATTGATCCGGATACTTGAGTCGGTCAATTATGACGGCGTGATTGTCTTTACCAGAACCCGGGCCGCAACCCTTGACGTGGCCGCTGCCCTCGAAGCCGGCGGATTCAAGGCAGAGGCACTGAACGGGGATATGGCCCAGAACGCCCGGGAACAGACAGTGAACCGTCTGAAAAATGGGCATATCGATATCCTGGCGGCCACGGATGTGGCGGCCAGGGGCCTGGATGTGGACCGGATTTCCCATGTGGTGAATTTCGATATGCCGTCCAAAGTGGCCCCCTACATTCACAGGATCGGTCGAACCGGCCGGGCCGGACGGACCGGTGAAGCCATTCTTTTGTTGAACAGAAATGAAAAATGGATGCTCAAAGCCATTGAAAAACAGACCGGCACAAAAATCAAAGAACGGGTCATGCCAACCAGTGCGGTCATCAACAAAAAACGGATCACCACCTTTTACAACCGCATTTCCCGGGTCCTGGCAGCGGCAGATACAGATGCAGATACAGATGCCGGCAGGTTTGAAACCCTGATCTCCGAATATGCCCAACAGGAAAATGTGCCTGTGGAAAAAGTGGCCGGAGCCCTGGCAAAAATGGCCCATGGAAATACCCCGTTTTTTCTGCAGGAACCACCGGCCAAAGCCTCACGAAAAGCGGTCAGAAAAACGCCCGGCAAACCGGTGGTCCCCAAAAAAACAGCGCCTGAAAAACCGGTGATCCCTGCAACAACAGCACCGGCAAGCCCGGAAGCCCCGCATCCGCCAACGCCTGAAAAAGGCATGGAGCGCTACAGAATCGAGGTGGGTACCCGCCATGGCCTCCGGCCCAAAGATGTCGTGGGGGCGATTGCAAATGAGGCCGGCCTTGACAGCCAGCATATCGGGCAGATTCAGATTGAGCCGGAATTTTCCTTTGTGGATCTGCCTTTCGGCATGCCCGGCAATACCTTTCGGCTCTTGAAAAGAACCTGGGTCAGATCCCGCCGCATGGCCATTTCACGGTGTGCCTGACTGTGTCTGATACACTGTTTTCAACCCGGATCGAAAAAATCGCAGGCGTGTTCGAGACAGCTATTGTCTGAAAGGTGAAAAAATGAGATTCTACCCCGAGATAATGAATTTTTAAAAAAAATTCATGCCCCGCCTGTCCGGGGCGCAAAACCCGTTGCCGGCCAACCGGTTTTATGGTGAAATACAGGATGTCATCTTTTTTACACAGGAGGGAGAGGGTATTGAAGCCAACGGATATCAAAGATCCAGAATATTTTCACAGGGTAATCGACTGTCAGTTTGCCTGCCCTGCCCATACCCGGGTACCGGAGTATATCAGGCTCATCGCAGAAAAAAGATTTAACGAAGCGTATGAAATCAACTGGGAATCCAACGTGTTCCCGGGGATACTGGGCCGGATCTGTGACCGGCCCTGCGAACCGGCCTGCCGCCGGGGGAGGGTGGAGCCCGCGCCTGTGGCCATCTGCCGCCTCAAGCGGGTGTGTGCCGACAACAAAGACCTCGATCTGAAACAGCTTGCCAGGAAGGCGAAAGAAAAGAACGGGAAGCGGGTGGCCCTGATCGGTGGGGGGCCGGCCTCCCTTACCGTGGCCCGGGACCTTCTGCCCCTGGGATATGACGTGGACCTCTACGATGACCAGGCCGCTGCCGGAGGGTTTGTCCGAAGCCAGGTCCCCTCGTTCCGGCTGCCTGAAAGAGTCTTGAACGAAGAGGTCAACACCATCCTGGACATGGGGGTAACCACCCATCTCAACACCTATGTCAAAAGCCTCAAAGAGTTTCTCTCCAAGGGCCATGACGCCGTATTCATCGGCACGGGCGCCCCCAGGGGAAGAGACCTGGACCTGCCGGGCCGCAAACAGGGAGACGCGTCCATCCATGTGGGCATTGAGTGGCTGGCTGCGGTCCAGTACGTTCACATCAAGACCGCGGGTCCCACCACCCTGGTCATCGGCGGCGGCAATACTGCCATGGACTGCTGCCGGACCGCCCGGCGCCTGGGCGGTGAAAACGTAAAGGTCATTATCCGGGGAGCCCGGGATAAAATGAAGGCCTCCCCCTGGGAAGTGGAGGACGCGGTCAGTGAGGACATCCCCATCCTGGAGTACCTCTCCCCCAAATCCTTTGTGGTTGAAGCGGGAAAACTGACCGGCATGTGTTTTGAAAACCTGGCAGAGGGGGCGGACAAAGAGGAGGTGGTCATCCCCTGCGACGAGGTCCTTCTGGCCGTGGGGCAGGAAAACGCCTTCCCCTTTATTGAAGAGGACATCGGCATTGTCTTTGACGACCGCGGCCGCCCTGATGTGGACCGGGTCACCTTCCAGTCGGGCATTGACCATGTCTTTTTCGGCGGGGATGCCGCCTTTGGTCCGGCCAACGTCATCACGGCTGTGGCCCACGGCCATGAGGCAGCCCTTTCCATCGATCTTTTTCTACACGGGAAAGACCCCGGGGAACGGCCCCGGCCCAAAACCGAACTTGCCGGACAAAAAATGGGGCCGCACGAATGGATCTACCACAGCCAGGTCTCCGACACCCAGCGCCAGGAAGTGCCCATGCAGCCCAGGATCAAATCCATCAAGGACCGTCTGCTGGAAGTGGAGCTGGGTTTCGGCCCGGAGATCGGACACAAGGAGGCCCACCGCTGCCTCAACTGTGACGTCCAGACCGTGTTCACCCTGGAGGAATGCATTGAATGCGACGCCTGTGTGGATGTCTGCCCCACCTCCTGTATCACCTTTCTTGAAAACGGGGATGAAGCGGATGTAAGGTCCCGGCTGATCATCCCGGCAAAGAACACCACCCAGTTCCTCTATGTCTCAAATCCGCTTCCTACGGGCCGGGTCATGGTCAAGGACGAGGATGTCTGCCTCCATTGCGGCCTGTGCGCCGAGCGCTGCCCCACGGCGGCCTGGGACATGCAAAAGTACACCTTTATTACTGCAAAGGCGGGACAGAAATGAAAAGACTGGCCAGTGTGAACGATTTTGTTATCCGGTTTGCCAATGTGAACGGCTCGGGCTCCGCCAGTGCCAACAATCTTTTTGCAAAGGTGGTTTTCCGCATGGGTATTCCGGTCAGCCCCAAAAATATCTTCCCCTCCAATATCCAGGGTCTGCCCACCTGGTACGAAGTCCGGATCAGCAAAGACGGATACCTGGGACGCAGGGGCGGCTATGATTTCATTGTGGCGATCAACGGCCAGACCCTGAAAAAGGACTATGAGGATCTGCTTCCCGGGGGCTATTTTCTTTACGATTCCACCCGGTCCCTGGACCAGAGCTTCAGCCGGGAAGACATCACCCTCATCGGCATCCCCCTGACCCGGATCTGCAACAAAGAGATTGAAAATCCAAAACTGCGGCCCCTGTTGAAAAATATTATTTATGTGGGGGTGCTGTCCGCCCTTCTGGACATGGAATTTTCCGTCCTTACCGATTCCCTGACCCAGCAGTTCGCCAAAAAACCCAAACTGGCCGAGCCGAATATCAAATGCCTGGAAATCGGTTTCAATTATGCCGAGGCGCATTTCAAGGATATCTGCGATCTCAAGGTATCCAGACGAAAAATTCTGGACCGCCACATCCTCATGGACGGCAATACGGCCACCGCCCTGGGCGCCATGTACGGCGGGGCCACCGTGGCCGGGTGGTATCCCATCACCCCTTCCACCTCAGTGGTGGAGGCCTTTGACAAGTTCACCCGGAAATACCGGCTGGACGAGGAAGGAAAACGGCGGGCCGCCGTGATCCAGGCCGAGGACGAGCTGGCCGCCATGGGCATTGCCATGGGAGCCGGCTGGAACGGGGTCCGGGCGTTTACCGCCACCTCCGGGCCAGGGGTCTCTTTGATGAGCGAACTCCTGGGCCTGGCCTATTTTGCAGAAATCCCCGTGGTCCTGATGGATGTCCAGCGGGTTGGCCCCAGCACAGGCATGCCTACCCGCACCCAGCAGGCGGACATTCTGGCCTGCGCCTATGCCTCCCACGGCGATACCAAACATCTGCTTTTGATTCCCTCCACCCCGGGAGAGTGCTTCGACCTGGCTGCAGAAAGCTTTGACCTGGCCGAAGCCCTTCAGACCCCGGTCATTTTTATCAGCGATCTGGACCTGGGCATGAACGACCATGTGACCCTGCCCATGGAATGGGACGATTCCAGAACCTACAACCGGGGCAAGGTCCTGGACCGCGATCAGCTTGAAACCCTGGACTGGAAATGGGGACGTTACCTGGACAGGGACAAGGACGGGATCGGTTACAGGACCTATCCGGGAACCCATCCGGAAAAAGGGGCCTATTTCACCCGGGGCTCCTCCCATGACGAATATGCCAGGTATACCGAGGACAGCGAGGATTACAAACGCTGTATGGCCCGCCTAAACCGAAAATGGCAGACCGCAAGAAACATGGTGCCCGGCCCCGAGATCCGGATGGCAGATGAAAAGGCCCGTGCCGGCGTCATTTTTTACGGCACCTCGGCCCATGCCGTATACGAGGCCGTGGATCTGTTGGAAAAGGAGGGGATTCACCTCAACACCCTGCGGCTGAAAGCCTTTCCCTTTCCGGACAAGGTCCTGGAGTTCATCAACAATCAGGACCGGGTATTTATCGTGGAGCAGAACAGGGACAGCCAGATGCGCACCCTGCTGGTCAACGAGTTTGAACTGCCCCCGGCCGCACTTACGGCTGTCCCCTATGTGGGCGGCACCCCCATAGACGCCCGGTTTGTCTGCCGGTCCATCCAGACTGCCCTTACCACCGGGCCTCTTGCCCGATCAGAAAAAGGAGGTGACGCATGAGTTCCCGCCGTCCTGTATTTAGACATCCCAACCTGCCGTCCAACGATCTGGGGTATACCCGGAGGGATTACGAAGGCCTGGATTCCACCCTTTGTGCCGGCTGCGGCCATGACTCCATTTCCAACGCCATTATTACGGCCTGTTTTGAACTTGCCGTCGAACCCCACCGTATCGCCAAGATTTCCGGTATCGGGTGTTCTTCCAAGACCCCCACCTATTTTCTGGGCAAATCCCATGGGTTCAACTCGGTCCACGGCCGCATGCCTTCCGTTGCCACCGGCGCCAGTATGGCCAACCGGGACCTGCTTTACATCGGGATTTCCGGAGACGGGGACACGGCCTCCATCGGCATGGGCCAGTTCGTCCATGTGACCCGCCGGAACATGAACATGGTCTATATCGTCATGAACAACGGCTGCTACGGTTTGACCAAAGGGCAGGATTCTGCCACGGCCGACAAGGGGTCTGCCAGCCGCAAGGGACGGCCCAACCCTTTTGAGGGCATTGATCTATGCGAAATGGCCATCCAGCTGGGCGCCGGATTCGTTGCCCGGGGCTTTGCCGGGGACAAGGAGCACCTGATTCCCCTGGTCAAGGCCGCCATCAAACACAAGGGGTTTGCCCTCATCGATGTGATCTCCCCCTGTGTCACCTTCAACAACACCGACACCTCCACCAAAAGCTACCATTGGGTCCGGGACCATATGCAGGCCACGGCCTTCTTTGATTTCATTCCCGTGCGCCGGGAAATCACGGCAGAATATGAACCAGGCAGCGACACCACCATCGCCCTGCACGACGGCAGCCTGATCCATCTCCACAAAACCGACGACTCACTGGATATCACCAGCCGGCGCGCCGGTATTGAGGCCCTGGGAGACTACAAGGAAAAGGGACAGATCCTCACGGGCATTCTCCATGTCAACCAATCCGCTGGAGACACCCATGACATCCTTGAAACCACAAAAACCCCGCTCAACAGCCTGACGGAAAAGGAGCTCTGCCCGGGAAACCAGGTCCTTCAAAAAATCATGGACAGCTATCGGTAAGACCCATTGTCCGGGGATGCATTGCAGACGGTTGGCGATCAGGCCTTTGTTCGGCACTTTCCCAACCGCACATGTGTCACGATTCACGTATTTTTGTTTTGCATGGAACCGGCGCATTTCCACCACCCCGCCATCACCCTGGACTGGGTGATATATGTTATCTTCCCTGCCGATATAGATCCTGCCACCCCTGGCATTGGTATTTCTTATCACAATTGATACAGATATTAGAGAGTTATCCAAATAATACTTTTTCAAGTTTGTGAAT
>JAABUD010000294.1 GCA_011389555.1 Desulfotignum sp.
CTGAATGCGGCAAACACAGTGCCTGCAGCCCGGGCCGCCTGTTGATCATACATGGAATCACCGATGAACAGCACCTGGTCCGGCGGCAGTGAAAACCGGGTCATGATTTTTTCCAGCTGCTCCGGGTGGGGTTTGGGATTTGTCACGTCTGCAGCCGTGACCACCATGTCAAATCGGTCTGTCAGGTCATACTCTTTGAGAACCTTTTCCATGGTGTCGGTGCGGTTGGTGGCAACCGCCCGGATATATCCGCGGGAACGCAGGTCCGTCAGCAGCTCGACCAGTCCGTCCGCCATATCCATATACTGGATGAAATTATGCGCGCCGATCTGTTTGACACACCGGAGGACCGGCCCATGATCCGCCATGTCGGAAAAAAGATATGAAATGGCATCCGCCACCGTCATCATGTGGACCTGAACGAACTGGGTGTCGGTCAGAGACGGTTTATTGAAATGATCCAGTACCTGATCATAAAACTTTCGATTGGCCATGGCCGTATCAAACATCACCCCATCACAATCAAACACCACGGCTTTGATTTTAGATAAATTCATCTCATACTCGCTTTTGTTTATTGATTGACCACCGGCCTTCGGTCACAATTCCTGTGCAAGCGCCTGGTTGATCTTTTCACACACCCCGGGTTCCCGGACCATTGAGATACCGTCCACATGGTTCACCGGCACGGCCCCCATCAAGGCATTGGTCAGCATTACATTGGCACACGATGCCAGGTCCCGGACAAACAACGGTTTGTGTTCAATCACATATCCCTGTCGTTCCAGCGCACGGATCGCGGCTGCCGAAGTGACGCCGGGCAGCACATGATCCGAGACCGGGACAAGGACGCGGCGGTCCCCAGGCACCAGGATATTGCAGGTATTGGTTTCAGACACGGTCTGGTCGGGATTCAGGATCAGGGCTTCGTCCCCTTTGTTTTCCCGGGCATAGTGACCGGCCTGGTCATAATACAGGTAATTGAGTGTTTTGTGCCCGGCCAGAAATGTCTGTCTTGGATAGGGATAGGTCACCAGATCCAGCCCGGTTTTACCCAGAACCGCCAGTCGATGGCGGTATGGCCGGACAAACACCGCTGCAAATCCGGGCAGGGCCAGAATGATCTTCAAGGCGGCATCCCGGGATTCAAGATCATTTTCCCGGATCAGAAGCGCGGCCACCCTGTCCCAGGTAATATCCGGGGGAGGTGTTTTGAACAGCGTTTTCCAGGAATGATTCATGCGCTGAATATGCGCGGCAAGCCGCACCGGTCGCCCACGGGTCACAAGGATGGTTTCAAACACCCCGGCCCCGTATTGAAATCCCGGAATCCGGGCCGGCACCATCACCTGGTCCTGATCCACCAGTTTGCCGTTGGCCCAGGCTTTCAGACATGGAACGACCCGGGACCGGTCTTTCCGGATCAGGGTGTTCATGATGGTTTTCCCTTTGTCCAGCGTTTCCTGGAACTCTTTTTTTGGATCCGAATCATAGACAATGCCGCCGCCCACGGAAAAAAACAGGCGATGATCGTGTATGGTGGCGGTCCGGATGGCAATGGACAGGTCCATGGTGTCATGAAAACTGATATATCCGACAGACCCGGTATAGACATGCCGTTTCACCGGTTCCAGTTCATCGATGATCTCCATGGCCCGGATCTTGGGACATCCGGTAATGGACCCCCCGGGAAACGCGGCTTTCAACAGATCCACCCCGGTGAGACCGGGCGCAAGTTCCCCCTGGACCACGGACACCAGGTGAAACACATTGTCATACGGCTCCAGACGTTTGTGTTCCACGACCTTGACTGAATCCGGCACCGTGACCCGGGACAGGTCGTTGCGCATGAGATCCACGATCATGGTGAGTTCCGCGTCATCCTTGGTGCTGGAAGACAGCGTCTCCCTGTTTTCCATGTCCTGTGCCACGGTGGTCCCCCGGGCAATGGTTCCCTTGATGGGCCGGGTCTCCACATGGTTGGCCCGCTGCTGCAGAAACCGTTCCGGAGAGGTGGAAACAATCTGGTGATCCCCGGCCTGAACAAACGAAAAAAACGGGGCTGGATTGCGCTGAAACAAGGAGAGAAACAAGGCATAGGGATCTCCTGAAAACCCGGTTTCAAAACGCTGGGCCAGATTGGCCTGGTAAATGTCACCGGCCTGCAGGTATTGAATGATTTTTGTCACCGCTGCCAGATACTGTTTTTTTTCAAACCCGGACACCCACTTTCGGGACTCCATGCAAAACGTGCTGGATGCGGCTTCGGGCCGGGGCTGTGCCAGCAGGTATTGTTTCACCTGCTGGACGGACATCCGGGAGGAATCCATGTTTTCTGCATCTTTCAGCACGGGCACGGACAAGGTGGTTTTTCCGGATGTCCGGTCCTGAACCAGGATGATGGACGGCGCGACCAGATACATATCGGGCAGACCCGTATCCACGCAGGTGCGGGGTAAATCTTCGATCACATCCTTGAGATCATAGGCCAGGTACCCCATGAGTCCGGCGGAAAAAGGCAGTGCATCCGAAGCATTCCCGGCATAATGATATCGATCCAGCAACGACTTCAGGCAGACAAACGGATCGTCATGAATGATTCGGCGGCTGCCCCGGCAATCGATTTCCAGCCGGCCGTGAATCATCTTGATCTGAAGCCAGGGATCGATGCCCAGAAAATGATACCGGGAACAGTCCAGGTCCGTGCCGGACAGCAACACCACGGTTCCCGGCCGATGGCTGAACCGGGCGGCAAACTGCTCAAAGGGTTCCGGCAGGTCGATGAAATCCCGGTGAACCGTCACCATGTCAGGCAGTTGGGTCACCCACGAATTCATCGCAAAAAAGGATTCATCCGTTTTTCATTGGCCAGGGTGGTTTCCGGCCCGTGCCCGGTGTACACCACGGTATCATCGGGAAGGACCAGCAGTTTCTGTTTGATACTGGCAATCAGGGTGTCATAGTCGCCGCCCGGCAGATCGGTCCGGCCGATGGATCCGGCGAACAGGGTATCACCGGCAAACAGATGCCCGGGCGTGTACAAAGCGATACCTCCCCTGGAATGTCCCGGCGTATGAATGACGGTCAACGAAATGTTGCCGAAGCGCACCGTATCTTTGTCATGAAGCAGCCGGTCCGGTTCCGGTGAATTTTCCGCGGACAATCCAAACGACGCGGCGGACCGGGACAACTGGGACAGCATGGGCACATCCTCCGTATGGATGGCCAATTGAGCACCCGTCGCCTCTTTCATGCGCCGGTTGGCGCTGACATGATCAAAATGACCGTGGGTATTGATCAAATACGTTACAGTCAGTTTTTCTTCAGCCAGTGCCATGAGAATCCGGTCCGCATCATCCCCGGGATCGATCACCACGGCTTCCCGGGTTTCTTCACACCCCAGAATATAGCAATTGGCCATAATCGGTCCCACTTCAAGTTTTTTACTAATCAAAACACCCTCCTTGTATCGTTATTTGCTTATCCGAAATCTCTTCTGTTTTCATGCCGGCCAGATATGCCCGATACGCATCACCGGCCGATGGACAGACGGATCCGGTCCAGAATCCCGTTCACGAACGGTCCCGATTCCCGGGTACTGTATGCCTTGGCGATATCCACTGCTTCGTTGATGGTGACGGACGGGGGGATATCCGGTCTTTCCAGCAGTTCAAAGGCGGCCATGCGCATGATGTTGCGATCCACCACCGGCATTCTGGACACTTTCCAGTTCCTGGAACAGGTTTCCAGCATTGGATCGATTTTATCCATGGCCCCGGTCACACCCTGAACCAAATCCATGAAAAACGGCCGGACCGTCGGGGTCAGTTCGGCCTCATTTTCCAGACAGAACGCCGCCACATCCGCCTGAACATCTTTGGATGAATTCATGTCCAGAAAAAACAGGGCCTGGAGGGCCAGTTCCCTGGACTGCCTGCGATCTCCCATGGATCATTGCGCCTTTCCGAGGATCTCTCCCAGATTGGCCATCTCGATGGCACCCATCGCCGTGTCAAAGCCCTTGTTTCCGGACTTGGTGCCGGCCCGCTCGATGGCCTGTTCAATGGTTTCCGTGGTCAGAATCCCGAACATCACGGGAACCCCGGTCTCCAGGCTGACACTGGCAATGCCTTTGGACACTTCCGCGCACACATAGTCATAATGGGAAGTGGCCCCCCGGATCACCGCGCCCAGGCAGATGATGGCATCATATTTCTGGGTGGCTGCCATCTTCTGGGCCGCCAGGGGAATCTCAAACGCACCCGGCACCTTGACAATGGCAATGTCCTGATCCCGGGCACCGCTGCGGATCAATGCATCCAGGGCACCCTCCACCAGCTTGCCTGTGATGAAATCGTTGAACCGGGACACAATGATCCCGAATCTCTTTTCCCGGGCGGAAAGTGTTGCATCTATAATCTGTGGCATGGTTGTTTATCCCTTTTTATTGTTCGACTTTTATTGTTCAACAGTTGTCAGCAATATTTATCCATGTGCAGCAGATGCCCCATTTTGGCCTGCTTGCATTTGAGATACCCCTGGTTGTAACAGTTGGGCGATACTTCAATGGGAACCTGTTCCACCACGGACAGATCGTATCCTTCCAGCCCCACCATTTTTTTGGGATTATTGGTCAACAGCCGCATCTTTTTCACCCCCAGATCCACCAGCATCTGGGCGCCGACCCCGTAATCGCGCATATCCGCGGCAAACCCCAGTTTTTCATTGGCTTCCACGGTATCCAGTCCATGGCGCTGATATTCATAGGCTCTCAGTTTGTTGACCAGGCCGATTCCCCGGCCTTCCTGGCGCAGATAGAGCAGCACACCGCTGCCCTCCTCCTCCATCATGGCCATGGCCTGATGCAGCTGATCCTGGCAGTCACACCGAAGCGAGGAAAAAATATCCCCGGTCATGCATTCGGAGTGCACCCGCACCAGAATGGCTTTTCCCGGATCGATCTCTCCTTTGACCAAAGCGATATGGGTGAGATTGTCCAGGTCGTTTTCATAGGCGATAATTTTGAATTCACCGCCCACACGGGTGGGAATCACGGTCTCGGCGGCCCGTTTGACAAAGCTCTCGGTTTTGAGGCGGTATTTCACCAGATCCGCCACCGTACAGATACCGATGCCGTGTTCTCCGGCAAACTGTTCCAGGGACGGCATCCGCGCCATGGTGCCGTCTTCGTCCATGATCTCACAGATCACGCCGGCGGGCTTGAGCCCGGCCAGCCGGGCCAGATCCACGGACCCTTCCGTCTGGCCCACCCGGACCATCACCCCGCCGTCCCTGGCCCGCAACGGGAAAATATGCCCGGGCCGGGCAATATCACCGGGTGCGGTATCATCGGCCACGGCCGTCAGAATGGTGGTGGCCCGGTCTGCGGCGGAAATTCCCGTGGTAACCCCTTTTTTGGCTTCAATGGACACCGTGAATCCCGTCTCGAACTGGGAGGTGTTGTTCTCCACCATCATGGGAAGATCCAGCCGGTCTGCAATACTGGAATCCAGAGACAGGCAGATGAGCCCTCTTCCGTATTTGGCCATGAAATTGATGGCTTCCGGCGTGACCGCCTCGGCTGCCATGGTCAGATCTCCTTCGTTCTCCCGGTCTTCATCATCCACAAGAATGACCATTCTGCCATTCTTTATATCTTCGATTGCCTGTTCGATGGTTAAATGCGGCATTTTCCTGTCCTTAGATGATTTATAAAAATCCATTTTTTGCCAGCAGCGCCATACCGATATCGGTACTTTCCTTTGCAGGAGCGCCGGCTGGGGTCTGTGTTACAAATTTTCTGACATATTTTCCAATCATGTCGGTCTCGATATTGACCCGGTCCCCGGTCTGTTTGAATCCGATGGTGGTGAGTTTCGCGGTATGGGGAATAATGCTGACGGAAAAACCGGTATCCGAACATTCATTGAGGGTCAGGCTGATGCCGTCCACGGCCACGGAGCCTTTTTCAATCATCTGTCCGGCCAGACGGGGAGCCACATCGATGGTCAGAATCCAGGCATTGCTTTTCTTTTCCATGTGCGTGATGATTCCGGTACCGTCGATATGCCCGGACACCAGATGACCGTCCACACGGGATGACAACTGCATGGCCCGTTCCACATTGACCCGCATGCCGGGGGCAACGGTTTTGAATGTGGTTCTGGCAACGGTTTCCGGCGCCATGTCCACGGAAAAGAGGTGCTTTTCAAGATGAACCGCCGTGAGACAGGCCCCGTTCACGGCAATGGAATCCCCGATGCGGGTATCGCTCAAATCCAGGCCGCAACGGATCTGCAGGATCTTTCCCTCTCCCTGAGGCACAACCCGGTGAATGCTTCCCATACTTTCTATGATACCGGTGAACACCCTGTGTTTCTCCCACCCCGTTTTCTCTGACGTTGCCTGTTTACTGGATATACCCCTGCACCAGGATATCTGTATCCACCCGGGTCACTGTCATTTGCTCAAGGGTGACGGCATCGGCCAGTTTTTTCACCCCTTTGCCCTCGAACACGGCCTGGCCGTCACTTCCCCCCAGCAGCCTGGGGGCCATGAAATACAGCAGTTTGTTGACAATGCCCGATGACAATGCACTGGCTGCCACCGTCCCTCCTCCTTCTATGAGCAGACTGGTCACCGACAGTTCACCCAACGTAACCATGAGTTGCCGTAAATCAAGTCGATTGTTTTTCAGGCCGATTTCCAGAATCCGGACATTTTTTTTCAAAAGACGGTCTTTTTTGTCTGCCGGCACACCCGGTCCGGTCACGACAATGGTGGGGGCAAAGGATTTTTGCTGAATCACTCTGGCAGTTTCTGAAATGGTCAGGCGGGTATCCAGGATCACCCGGGCCGGGTCCCGGGTCTGTCTGCCCGGAATCCGGCAGGTCAAGGACGGATTGTCCGCATGCAGGGTCCCGGACCCCACCAGAATGGCATCCACCTGACCTCTGATATCATGGCCGAACGCCCGGGCCGCCTCACAGGTGATCCACCGGGATTCGCCCGTGGAGGTGGCAATGCGGCCATCCAGGGTCGCGGCGCACTTGAGAGTGACAAACGGGGTGTGATGCCGGACATACCAGAGAAAGTCTTCGATCAGGATTTCCGCCCGGTCCTGACACAGTCCGCAGGATACATCCACGCCGTTTTGGGACAGAAACGCCAGCCCCCCGGATGCGGCCGGATTGGGATCCGGGCAGGCCGCCACCACCCGCCGTATGCCGGCGGCCAGTATCTTATGCGTACAGGGCGGGGTTTTACCGAAATGATTGCAGGGTTCCAGGGTGACAAACAGATCCGCGCCTCTGGCCGCATCCTTTGCATCATCGATGGCCATCACTTCCGCATGGTCGGCACCATATGCCCGATGCCAGCCCCGGCCCGCCACCTCGCCATTCTTGACCACCACAGCCCCGACACACGGGTTGGGGGAAGTGAATCCTTTTCCCCTGGCAGCCAGGGCCAGGGCCAGCTGCATGTGATCCCTATCCGTCATCCGCTGTTTCCGACATCCTGTCCAGGGTATGGCCGTCCCTGGGCAGCAGGCCTTTGAGTTCCTGAATAAAATCGGTGATATCCTTGAATTCCCGATACACGGATGCAAACCGGACATAGGCCACATCATCCACCTGTTTCAACGCCTGGATGATCTTTTCTCCCACCACCTTGGCAGACACTTCCCGTTCATTGATCTCCCGCAGATCCCGCTCGATACCGTCCACCAGATTATCAATGAGGTTCATGCTGATGGCTCTTTTTTCACAGGCTTTTTCAATCCCCTTGAGCACTTTTTCCCGGTCATACTCTTCCCGGCGGCTGTCTTTCTTGATGATCATGACCGGCACCTGTTCCACCCGCTCATAGGTGGTGAACCGCTGGGAACAGGTCTGGCACTCCCTGCGGCGCCGGACTTCCAGTTCGATCTTACCGGGCCGGGAATCCACCACCCGGGTGTTGGAGGCTTTGCAGTAAGGGCATTTCATGGCATGGGATTCCTTACATTCTTGTCATTGTCACACCGGCCCGGTCAAACATGTCCAGGGCCAGGGGATCATCGTATCCATCCCGAAAATAGATCTCGCCGATGCCGGCATTGATGAGCATCTTGGCACAGATGGAACAGGGCTGATGGGTGCAGTACAGGGTGGCACCGGCCACAGCCACCCCGTGATATGCCGCCTGAATGATCACATTCTGTTCCGCATGCACCCCTCTGCACAATTCGTGCTTGACCCCTGACGGCACATTCAGCTGCCTGCGCAGGCACCCGGTTTCCCGGCAGTGGGGCAGTCCGGCCGGGGCCCCGTTATACCCGGAACATAAAATCCGCCGGTCCTTTACCAGTACCGCCCCGACCCTCCGGCGGATACAGGTGGCCCTTCCGGCCACCAGATCGGCAATCCCCATGAAATAGTCATTCCAGGAAGGCCGGTCCACCCGCTCCGAATCCATCAGTCATCTCCCGGATACAGCGGATATTGCCGGCACAGATCTCTGACCTCGGACGTCACCCGATGGACCGTTGCCGCATCATCGAGCACATCACAGATCAGTTCGGCGACTTGCCGAACCGCATCCGGTGTCATCCCCCGGGAAGTGATCAGCGGCACACCGATACGAATTCCACTGGTGACAAACGGGCCTCTGGCTTCATTGGGAACCGTGTTTTTGTTCACGGTGATACCGGCCCGGCCCAGTCGGTCCTCCGCTTCTTTTCCCGTCAGGTTCCGGTCGGTCAGATCCATCAGGACCATATGGTTGTCCGTGCCATTGGAGACCAGATGGTAGCCCCGGCCCATCAACCCGTTTGCCAGCACGGACGCATTTTCCACCACCTGCTGCTGATATCCGGCGAAACCGGGCGCCAGGGCCTCATTGAACGCCACGGCCTTGGCCGCGATCACATGCATGAGCGGGCCGCCTTGAATGCCGGGAAAAATCTGGGAGTTGATTTTTCCGGCCAGGTCGTCCGACCCAAGAATCAATCCCCCCCGGGGACCTCTCAGGGTTTTATGGGTGGTGGAGGTAACCACATCCGCATACCCCACGGGGGTGGGATGAACCCCGCCGGCCACGAGACCCGCAATATGGGCCATATCCACCATGAACAGGGCGTTCACAGATGCGGCGATGTCGGCAAATGACTGAAAATCGATGATTCGGGGATAGGCACTGGCGCCGGCCACGATCAGTCTGGGTCTGAATGAGTTTGCCAGATCCGCCACCTGGTTCATGTCAATGATCTGCGTATCATGGGTCAGCCCGTAATGGGCGAATTCAAACAGCCTGCCGGAGAAGCTGGCTGCAGCGCCATGGGTGAGATGCCCGCCATGGGACAGATCCATGGCCAGAACCCGGTCCCCTGGATTCAACAGGGCGAAATACACGGCCATGTTGGCCTGGGATCCGGAATGGGGCTGCACATTGGCATAGGGGGCGTTGAACAGTTTTCTGGCCCGGGCAACGGCCAGGTCTTCCGCCTGGTCCACATAATCACATCCCCCGTAATACCGTCGGGCGGGGTAGCCTTCCGCATACTTGTTGGTCAGCACCGACCCCTGGGCGGCCAGCACGGAGCGGCTGACCGTATTTTCCGAGGCAATCAGGTTCAGGCTCTGTTCCTGACGGCTCGTTTCCTTTTCAATGATCGCAGCAATCTGCGGATCATGGGTCACACGATCTGCCATTTGCCTTTCCTTTGTCCATGGACTGAATCCGCTCCAGGTGACGGCCACCTTCGAATTGGGTTTCCAGAAACGTGTTCACCAGTTCGATGGCCAGGGCCTCTCCGATCAGCCGCCCCCCCAGTGCCAGCACATTGGCGTCATTGTGCTGCCGGCTGAGCCGGGCCGAGAGCAGATCCGCACACAGGGCCGCCCGAACCCCCTGGAACCGGTTGGCCGCCATGGACATGCCGATGCCGGACCCGCATATCAGGATACCCTTTGCAGCCCGGCCTCCGGAAACCGCAGCCGCCACTTTTCCGGCATACTCCACGTAATTGACAGACGTCTCGTTGAATGGACCGGCATCTTCCACCGTGTATTCGTTGGCGGTCAGATGGGTGCGAATTTTTTCCTTCAGTTCAAACCCGGCATGATCGCTGCCGATGATAATGGATGAAGACATGAAAAGATTCCTTGAAGACTTCAGGATTTGGATTTGATAAACTCAATGGCGTCCTGAACTGTCACCAGTTTTTCAGCGGCTTCATCATCGATTTCGATTTCGAAAATCTCCTCCATGGACATGATCAGTTCCACTATGGTCAATGAATCCGCCCCCAGATCATCGATTAAAGATGCCTCCGGCACCACATCTTCAATATCGATCTCCGGAATTTTCTCTGCGATCACTTTCTTCACTTTGGTTTCAATGGTCATGGGAAAACCGTTCCTTGAAAATGTTTATGCATACTCCCGCTGCCATTACCCCGATTATTCATCGGCTTCCAATTTGAGGTTTCGATCCTTGTAAGCCCCGCATTCGGGGCAGGCGGTGTGGGGAAGCTTGGGTTCCTGGCACTCGGGACAGGTGGTCACGGTCGGGGCCTGGGTTTTGTAATGGGTCCGTCTTTTTCTGCCCCTTGATTTGGAGCATTTCTGCTTGGGTACTGCCATGGGGTGTCTCCTAAAACAATTGGTTCAATCCAAATATGTTGTGTCATATCCTCATTATCTACAATAAAACAAATCTAATTACCGCAATTTATGGTATGTGTCAAGGTGTAAACATTGCTTCTTATACGGGCATCGGATGAAAAGTATTGCCTCATCCTTTGTTTTATGATACCTAAAGTCGCGATTTTACAGATGGATTCAAACTCAAGGAGATGCCATGAAACCCGTTGTCACCCGTTTTCCCCCTTCCCCCACCGGCTTTCTGCACATCGGCGGGGCCCGGACCGCCCTGTTCAACTGGCTGTATGCCAGAAAAACCGGCGGTACATTCATTTTGCGCATCGAAGATACGGATGAAGACCGATCCACTCAGGAATCGGTGGATGCGATTCTGGACTCCCTGGAATGGCTGGGCATCGACTGGGATGAGGGTCCGTATTTTCAGACCCGACGAAAAGAGATCCATGACCGGCATATCGAAAAACTGGTGGAATCGGGTCATGCCTATCATTGTTCCTGCACCCCGGAAGAAATCGATGCCATGCGGGAACACGCCCGGGCAAAGGGACTCAAACCCATGTACAACGGCAGATGCCGAAATCGGGGTCTGTCAAAAGCACCCGGCACCGTGGTCCGCCTCAAAACACCGGACAGCGGCGTGACCGTGGTACCGGATATTGTCAAGGGGGATACCGCGTTTCAGAACGCGGAAATGGATGATTTCATCATCCGCCGCAGTGACGGATCTCCGATGTACAACCTGGCCGTGGTGGTGGATGACCTGACCATGGGAATCAACACGATTATCCGGGGAGATGATCATCTGATCAATACGCCCAAGCAGATTCTCATCTATCAGGCCCTGGAAGCGGACCTGCCGGTATTCGGTCATGTGCCCATGGTCCTGGGGCCGGACAAGGCCCGGTTGAGCAAGCGGCACGGGGCCATGTCCGTGAGTGATTACCGGGATATGGGATATCTGCCGGATGCGGTGATCAACTATCTGGTGCGGCTGGGATGGTCCCATGGAGACCAGGAGTTTTTCACCCGCAACGAATTGATCGAAAAATTCGACCTGAAGCATCTGGGCCGGTCCGCAGGCATGTTTGATATAAGCAAGATGATTGCGTTGAATGCCAAGCACATCCAGGCCAAATCCGCTTCGGAACTGGTTTTCGATTTGCTGCCCCACCTGCGGCAGCTGGGTATCGATGCCGCAGAGGATCGGTTTACCTGCCAGGTGGTTGAAACACTCCAGCCCCGGAGCAAAACCCTGGTGGACATGGCACAAAGCGCCCGGTTTTATTATGTGGATGAACCGGAAATGGATGAAAAAGCAGCCGCCAAATTTCTGACCCCGGAATCCCGCGACATGCTCAACCAGACTGCGGATGCCATCGATGCGGTATCTGAATACACCCAGCCGGCCCTGGAAGAGGTGTTCAAACAAATCATGGCGGATTTCAATCTGGGGTTTGGAAAAATCGCTCAACCGTTGCGGGTGGCCGTCACCGGCACCACGGTCAGTCCGGGAATCTTTGAAATGCTGCTGGCGCTGGGAAAGGACAAAACCGTTCAGCGGATCCGGCGTGCGGCCCGGTTGGTTTGAGACCCGGGTCTATCCGATATCACACCGCCTGGGGTGCCATTTTTTCGCAGGATTCTATGCCAGTACCGTGATCCGGAATTCACCTCCATCACGGTCACCTGTTCATTCTGATTCCGGAGCAGGAACACTCCGCCCGGAATGAACGAAGGCGGTCAGCCGGTCAGCCCATTCCATACAGCATGCCGGCATACCCCACAAAGGAATCCGACCGGGTTTTGTCAAAACTGGTGTCATACGCCAGCAGATGGGCTTTTGCAGCCCCCATTTTTGTGGCAGCCGCAGCGGTGGCAGCCACCGCTCCGGGGCAGCACATGTTGTGATGATCCAGCCCCTGGGCAATGATGGCCTTGTCATCCATGGATGTCATGGCATCGATGGCAGCCGCATCGTTTTCTGTTTTTACCCAGTCCACGGCCTGTTTGCCGGACCCGGCCGGGCTGAACCCGAAACTGGGACCATAATGGGTCAAGTCCGTGGAACCGATCACCCGAATGTGCCGGTTCAGTGTATCGGCAACCTCAACCGTCATGGTGCCGATAATCGGGGCAAAAAAAGACGGGGCCACGCCGCAGACCACGATTCGGGCCTCAGGAAAAAAATATCGGATCAACGGGTATTGCAGTTCCAGGGTGTTTTCCTCCACGAATCGGGCGGGCGGACGTTTCCGGATGCTGATATTGTCGCACAGGGCATCCACCAGATCCCCGTCCACC
>JAABUD010000295.1 GCA_011389555.1 Desulfotignum sp.
CGTTATTTTATCGGGGATGTCCGGGACAGGGAACGGTTGCAATGGGCATTTCAGGATGTTGATTTCGTTATCCATGCCGCAGCCATGAAACAGGTGCCGGCCAGTGAATACAACCCCACCGAGTGTATCCGGACCAATATTGCAGGATCGGAAAACGTGGTGAATGTGGCGGCGGACTGCGGGGTGAAAAAGGTGATTGCCCTGAGCACGGACAAGGCGGTCAGCCCGGTGAATCTGTACGGGGCCACCAAGCTGTGCGCGGAAAAACTGTTTATTGCAGCCAATGCGTTTGTGGGCAGAAAAAAGTGCCTGTATGCAGTGGTGCGGTACGGCAATGTGGCGGGCAGCCGGGGCAGTGTGGTGCCGCTGTTCATGAAAAAAAGAGATGACGGGTTATTGCCGGTAACCCATCCGGACATGACACGGTTCTGGCTGACCGTGGAACAGGGGGTGGATTTCGTGCTCGAGAGCCTGGAACGGATGACCGGCGGGGAAACCTTTGTTCCGAAAATTCCCTCATTGAAAATCACGGATCTGGCAAAGCACATCTGTCCGGCATGTGAGATCAGCATCATCGGTATCCGCCAGGGGGAAAAAATTCATGAAACCCTGATCAGCAGGGATGAAGCCAGAAATACTTTGGAAGCAAAAGATTATTATCTGATTAAGCCGGACAGCACCTTTTTTACCAGCCGTATCAATGAAGATATGTATCAGCCGGTGCCGGATGGGTTTGAATACAATTCGCTGACCAATCCCCGGCAGGCGGACAGGGCTGCCATAGAAAAACTGCTGGCTTCTTTTCAGGGAGAGTGCTGATGATATGCCTGAAAAACCGGTGTGTTGGGAAAGGGCATCCCTGCTTTATCACGTTTGAAGCCGGGGCCACCCATGATGCGGGGGGATCTGCGTGCCGCGTTCAAAATGATCCAGGAGCATTCAGAAACAGATGGGGTAATGGGGGTATCCTGTTTCAATCTGAACCCATTTCAAGCCTTGATGCACCAGGGGCCGTATCTGACCCCCGCCAGACCGGCAGCCATGATTGTGATCAGGTGTGATGCCTCCCGGTCCATAGGCTACGGGCATGTCAGGCGGTGCCTGGTCCTGGCATGCCAATATAAGGCATTGGGCTTGGATGTGGTGTTTGTCATGCGCCAGACCTTGCCCCAGGTCATGGATCTGCTGGCCGGGCACGGAGTGGAGCTGGTGTCACTGGCAGATCATGATGCATGCCTGGATTTTCTGCTGTCTGAAAAAGACCGCATCCGGTTGGCCATCATTGATCATTATGAATGGGGCATTTCTGTTGAAAAACATATTTTTGGCGAGTTTCCCTTGCTGGTGATCGACGACCTGTGCCGGTCTCACTGGTGCGACATCCTGGTGGATCAGACCTGTGGCCGCCAGGCTGAAGATTATCGTGGAAAACTGCACAATCCGGAAACAACAGCCCTGGTGGGGTCCGCCTATACCCTGCTGGACCCGGTGTATCAGGAAATCGAATCCAGCGGGGATACCCGTCATGTTCTGGTTTCCTTCGGGGCCATGGACACGGCAGGGTTGACCCTGAAAGTGCTGGATATTCTTGGTCCGGTTGTGCAGGGCAAAGGGGTGCAGTTTCATGTGCCGCTGTCTTCGGCATCCCCGAGTTTGCCAAGTGTGATGGAGTATGCCTCCCGGGACGGTAGTTACGTTCACGTTTATACAGATTTGCCGAATTTGACGGATCTGTACCGCACCTGTGGTCTGGCCGTTGGCGCGCCCGGCACCAGCCTGCTGGAGCGGATTTACTGCGGCCTGGCCAACCTGACCATCGTGGCAGCGGACAACCAGGCAACTGTCGGACGGGCACTGTCGGATCTGGGTATTGCCTCCTGCCTGGGATCATTTCGGCACTTTGATCCACATGAACTGATCGAACGGTTTCTGGGTCTTTTGGATACCGGGCCGCAGGATGGTATGGCCAAACACATAGTGGATGGCCGGGGACCGGTCCGTGTGGTCGGACAGACACTGGAATGGATCTCTCCGGTCATATTGCGGCAGGCCAGGGCCTATGACCGTGATGTGTTGTATCGGTTTCAGCGGGAAAAGGGAGCCAGAAAATATTTCAAAACCCCTTTTCCGCCCACCAGAGAGGAACATGATGCCTGGTTCGGGCGCGTCATGTCAGATACTAAGATAGATTTGTATATTGTTGAGTGGCACGGGTGCTGTATCGGGTATATCCGCCTGGAAGGTGTGAGGACAAAACAGATATCCATCTTGATATCATCGGCATTTCAGGGGATGGGGTTTTCTCGAACCGTATTGGAACGGATAATGACGGACATGCCGTATTCGTTGCAGGCGGATATTCACCCGGAAAACAGGATTTCACAGGCACTTTTCTTGAAAGCGGGGTTTACATTTTGTGGCGGCTGGACGTACAGGTATGATAAGCCGGTTTCATGATATGTCTGCTGCAGGTACTGCCGTCGCCGCTGTTTTGTTGTTGACAGTGCCGATTACCGGAAAGGATGGGATGCAAAATGGAAATTGATGGGCGGAAAATCGGTCCGGAATATCCACCGTATATCATCGCTGAGATGTCCAATAACCATCTGGGCAGCCTGGACAGGGCAAAAGAAATTATTCGGGCCGCCAGCCAGGCAGGCGTGGATGCCGTGAAAATCCAGACCTATGATGCAGATTCTATGACCATCGATGTGAATCATCCGGATTTTTTTGTGAAACATCCCCTATGGAAAGGAAAAACCTATTACCGGTTGTACCAGGAGATTGCTTTGCCCCGGAAATACACCCGGGAACTGTTCGCCTATGCCCGGGATACAGGCATCACCCTTTTCAGCACCCCATTCGACAAAAAATCCATTGATCTGTTGATGGATCTGGAATGTCCGGCATTTAAAATTGCATCATTCGAAGCGGTGGACCCTTCTTTTGTGGCGTGGATTGCAGATACTGGAAAACCGGTTTTGATGTCCACGGGCGTGTTTGATAGGGCGGGGCTTGAACGGGCTATGGGTGTTCTGGAACAGCACCGGACCGCAGATGTGCTGCTGTTCCATTGCATCAGTGACTACCCGGCCCGTTTGGAAAGCAGTAATCTGAAAGTGATGGAACGGTTGAAGAACTATTCTCGATATGTAGGGCTTTCAGATCATTGTCTTGAAGATACGGCTGCGTTGGGTGCCATCGCCCTGGGCGGATGTGCTGTGGAAAAACATTTTACATTGTCCCGTAAGCACGGTGGTCCGGATGCGGCGTTTTCCATTGAAAAAAATGAAATGCAGCAGTTGAAGCGCAATTGTGTCAAGATGTGGGAAAGCTTGGGGCGTGCCGATATTCTGGATCGAGGAGACCGGCCAGGCCGGGAGCATGCCCGTTCTTTGTATGTGGTGCGGGATGTAAGGGAAAATGAACAAGTGACCCGGGACAATGTACGCTGCATCCGGCCGGGGTTCGGCCTGGCTCCTGAATGTATCGGCCAGGTGATGGGAAAGCGGTTCAACCGGTCACTTGAGGCGGGGACCGCGCTGAAATGGTTGTATTTAAAGTGAATTTTACAAAATACTTTCAGTCAGATATTGTAAGGCATACATCAGTTTTGACTGGGTGATATCTATATTGGAGAGATTGAATGCGTAACGAAAAATCCAATGAAAATTATATTGTAGCGACATTGAAGCCATGGAATTTAAAAGTGTTCCACGATATTATCCAACACTATGAAGGCAATTGGTATTTAATTTCTGAACCATCGGAGTTGGTCGTCGAATATATTGAAAAAATTGATCCAAAGTATGTATTTTTTCCTCACTGGAGCCACATAGTACCATCTGACATACTGGCGGTTACCACATGCATTTGTTTCCATATCACAGATTTACCTTATGGTCGTGGTGGCAGCCCTTTGCAGAATTTAATCGCTCATGGGCACCGGGAAACCGTTGTAAGTGCACTAAGAATGACCGATGAGCTTGACGCCGGTCCCGTTTATTTGAAAATGCCGCTATCTTTGGATGGATTGGCAGAAGAAATATTTCTTAGATCTGCTAATCTGATTGCTGAAATGATCAAAAAAATTGTTGAAGAAAATCCGCCTGCACAAGAACAGATCGGGGAACCCGTTGTTTTCAGGAGGAAAAAACCGGGCGAAAGCAAACTTCCTGTGAATAAAAAGAGCTTACAAAATCTTTTTGATCATATCAGAATGGTGGATGCACACGGCTATCCCAGGGCTTTTTTGGAACAAGGTAATTTTTGTTTCGAATTTTCAAGGCCGTCATTGAAAACCGATGAAATATTGGCTGATGTCAAAATAACCTTGATAAATGGAGACGATGTTGATTGACTTAAAAAAATACAAAAAAGTCCTTGCATTTTTTGCACATCCTGATGATGAGACTTTGGCGGCAGGGGCTACGCTGCATAAGCTGAGCGATCTTGGTTCAGAAATTCATGTGGCTATCCCTGCCACGGGGGTTCACAGCAGGCGGAATGCCGAAGAAGAAAGTAAACGGCTTGGGGATTTGATCCAATTACGTAAAGATTGTGTAATGGCAATGCAATTTTTTGGGATACCGTCATCAAATATATACTTGGGAGACTTTCCTGACAATGAAATGGATACCCATTCGTTGTTGGAGGTAATTCATTGGCTCGAACAGATAATCGACAGGGTCAAACCCGGTTTGATCCTGACGCATCATCGCTTTTGTACAAATATCGACCACCGTTATTGCCATGAGGCGGTTATGGTCGCAACAAGGCCGGGGTTGAATGATCATGTAACCGTATTGTGTGGTGAAATTCCAAGTGCCGGGTGTTTGAAACCGGTGCAGTGGGAACCCAATCTATTCATTGGTGTTTCCGAGCGTGATGTGGAAAGCAAAATAAAGGCCATGGAAACATACAAGGGCGAGATCCGGCCAGACCCGCATCCACGTTCGAAAGAGGCCTTGAAGGCTTTAGCGAAAGTTAGAGGATCAGAGTCGGGATTCTATTTTGCAGAGGCGTTTATGATTTCAAAAATATATGCGTGATCAGCCGTCGGAGTGAATACTAAAAAAGAGTATCCAGAGGCATATTTGCTTCAAGCGGGGCACTACATGGCAGCCATCAGTTTTGACCGGGTAATGTCTTCTATGGACAGACCGTCCTGCTGGTACAGGCGGGTTTCGGATTCCCACAGGGTGCCGTGCCATCGGCTGTAAAAATAGATGGCGTCCTCCAGGGGGCGGATTTCCGGCGGATCAGCCAGAAAGATGCACTGCAGATCCGGCAGAAAAAGAACGGAGTCCGGATCTTCGGTCAACTGCCGGGTCTTGAGGCAAAAATCCAGAAACCGGTATTCCCCGGCATCGGGCGTGAACCCGCCGGCTGCAATAAACAGTTCCTTTTCCACGGCCATAAAATGGTCCACCATCTGAAAACTGCGTTCTTTCAATGCATGTTCAAAATCGATGCGCATCCGGTGATAGGCGCAGACCGGGGTATGGTTACGGTCCACCACTATGCCGGCATGGGCGATCTGTCCGGCAGGGTCGGCAATCCGGGCCCCGAAGAGTTTGCCGGGTCCATGGGCGGCCATGCGGGTTTTCAGGATGGTCAGCCAGTTTTTGAGCGGGGCCAGGTGGGTGTCAAAAAACAGCAGCATGCGGCCGGCACAAGCAGTTACAGCCTGATTTACAGCTTCCAGGGGGGATGAATGGTCCGGGGAGCCGGTTTGGATAAAGGTGACATCGCCTTCCAGGGAATCCAGGATCTGCCGGATACGGTCCGGCAGGGTGTTCGGCAGCAGGAACAGGGTTTCAAAAGCCCCGCCTTCAGTGGAATTCACTGCAATGGCTTCCAACTGTGCCAGAAACAGATCCGGATGTTGCGGGACAGGTACCACCAGGGACCAGTCCAGTGATGGCGAGGGTAGGGCCGGTAAAGCAGGCTGGACTTGAAAATGGCGATCCTGGCTGGCCTGGATCACTTTCCGGAAAGTATTGCACACCCGTTCAACGGACCGGTTGATATCAAACAGTTCATTTTCCATAAAACAGCGGATGCGGGAGGAATCCATCCGGGCGGAGAAGTCGGTGTTCTCAGCCAGTGCCCGGCCAAGTTCGTCCGCTCCCATCTTGATGGCAACCCCTTGATCCACGAATGAATATACCGCATTGGGCGTATAGGCAAAGTTCAGCTTCACAAGGGGTTTGCCAAACGCCAGGGCTTCCATGCCCGTGGTGCTTTTCTGCCCCAGAACCACCAGATCGCAGGCCGATATCAGATCGTAGGTGCTTTCCTGTTCATGGATGAAAAACAGGTTTTGTTTTAACCGGTCGGTAATGGATTGAACCCAGGTATCGATCTGATTTTTTTTGCAGGCAGGATGAAACTTGACAAAAATTTTGTGGCCCCTGTTTTGGGAAACCGCTTTGAAAACAGGGGAAAAAGGATCCAGGGCCGGCAGCCGGGAAGAAAGAATCAACAGGGTGACAAAATCGGTTCGGACGTCGTATTTTCCGCGGATCTTCTCCCTGATTCCTTCCTGGGTCTGGCGGCGAATCTCCTGTGCCAGATGGGTGTTTCCCACCGGGATGATTTTGGAAGCCGGGGCTTCAAAACCGACCATTTTTTTTTTGACCCGACTGCCCCATACCAGGTTCAGGGTGGCATATTGGGCATGGCCGGAATAGCCGAAATCATTGCCGTACATCAACCCTTCATGCAGTGTAATGAAAGGGATGTTATGTTTTTTTGCCCAAAAGGCAAACATTTTTCCCCAGCGATTGACTTCGTGCAGCACAAAGCACAGGTCCGGCTTTTCGGTTTCTATAAGATTTTTGAACCCGATATATTCCGTTGCCGTTGAAAACAGGGTTTTGTCGGTGACCGTCACCGGCATGATCCCTAAAATGAAATCGTTTTTCAAGGATTTTGTAAACGTACGTCTCAGGATATGATAGTTTTCCAGGATGGCGGCGTTATCCTGGTTTGTTACGTAATCAAAGATGTGGGCATACGCCAGCCCCATCTGAATGGCGGTGATCTCCTGGGACCGTTCCGCCTGTCCCACAATATATTTGATCCGGGCACCCTTGGAAGCCAGTTGGTTCATGACCGGGGTGATGAACCGGGTGTGGTGGGCCAGAGCAATATAGGCGATGATTTTTTTATTTTTCCAGAATTCAGTCATGATGCATCTGTGTGTTTGCCAGTTCCATGAATATGCTGCCAAATTCCAGTGTGAACTTGTGGCGCTGGATTACCTGTTTGACCGCTTCCTGCAATTGTTTTTCCGTGTTGGCCCGTTGTGAGAATCCATGGGTCATGGGTTCGGGTATGGGATCAAATACAATGGAAGCAATGTTTTTTTCCTGGGCAATGGTTGTCTGGAAACAGGTGCTGCACGCTGCCAGGCTGTCTGCCATCATCATTTCCCAGGGAACGTTCATGTTGTGAAAAGAATAAGAGGCAAATTGTGCCAGTTCGTTTTTATAAATGATGTCGATCATTTCTTTCTGGGTGTGGGCACCTCTCACCTGGTCTTCTCCAAAACTGAACATCAAGTGGAGCTGGTCTCCCATGGGGGCGATAATCCGAAGCAGTTTCTGGTATTCATAGATCATGGCCACATTGTGGGGAATGTAGAGAACGGTTCTGGATTCCGGTATCTGGTAATGGCTTCTGAAGTGGTAGGCTGCTTTGGCACCGTTGATGTTAAAACTGGTGGATACCGAAGATAATATGGATGCTTCATAGTGCGGGAGCAGCCACAGATTACGGTGGCCCAGCACCTCTTTTAAGTGCAGAAAGCTCTCCAGTGTCCGGGTGATGACGCCGTCAGGCAGGGAAGGGGCCAAAGACCATTTGGTGTCCAGGGGCAAAAGTTCATACCCAATGGCTGGAATCCGGTTATGCCTGGCCCACATGACAGCAGCCTGGTAGACCCGTTCTTCCGCTTCTGACGAGCCCAGCGGGGTCGGAATCTGAAGGACTATTCCATGGGTTTTTTCGGGCAGTTTCATATCAAGGGTTGTCTGAATGATATTGCCGCCGCCCAGATCATCAATTAAAAGAACATCGCTGACGGCCAGTCCATGGGTGAAGGCGGCATCACCGAGGATGTCTCGTTTTGCCTGAAATCCCTGGTAGGACTTGGTGGCGGACCGGGTGGCAATTTTACAGGTTTCCGGATTGAGTTTTGCTATTTTTTTCAGGATATCCGCAGACGTTTCCGGTACAATAAACTGCAGATCAATGAGTTTTTCCATTCGTGTCTGCAGCAAACAGAAAAATTCATACATGATGGGGGTGAACTGGTTGGACTGGACCAACCAGAGAATTTTCTTTTTTGTCAAAGCAGGGCCATCTTTATGGTTATGGGTGCTTGTTCAGTTTTTTTAGAGCAGGGCAGGGCCACGTTGTTTTTGCTGTTTTCGGCCGCTACGGGATGCAGCAGCATGGCCATATCAAGGTCGCTGTCATCCTGGTGCTCGCTGGCTGTCCGGCTGCTGAACAGGTAGATTCCCTGCAGTAGAAATATTATTTCCCGGGTATTCATCAGAACCTTGTGGTGTCTGTTTCATGGTTTTCCATCATAATGCTGCCAATGGATAATTTCATCCTACCGGAAGACAAGATAAATTGTCAACGATAAAGGTTGGACAACCTGGGAGGTATTCGGATTTTTCAACTTATGCTTTCTTTCTTGACGTAACTTACTTCAACCTGATACAGACACAATATGTTGTGTCTGTATCAAGACCAATATACTGGGGGCACAAAACCTTATGGAAGCCTGTCTGGACACCCCGAGTGTCCGAAAGGTTGTGGCTATTCATGTCAGTTCAAATAGGAAACAAAAGAATCGGAGATGGTCATCCCTGCTTTATCACTTATGAAGCCGGTCCCACACATGATGGCCTTGAATCAGCCAAAAGACTGGTCAAGCTGGCAGCAGAAGCAGGGGCGGATGCGGTCAAATTTCAAACTTTTGATCCGGATCGGCTGGTTGCGGATAAAAAGATGCTTTTCAGCTATGAAGTACTTGTGGACCGCAAAACCGGAAAAAAACAGACCGTTGATGAGCCTTTGTATGATATTCTTTGCCGTCGTACACTCCCCCCTAATGAATGGCGGGAGTTGAAAAACTATTCTGATTCCTTTGGGCTGGTTTTTTTCTCCACAGTGGGATTTGAGGAGGATGTCCGGCTTTTAGAAGAACTGGAATGCCATTCTATTAAAATTGCTTCAGCAGACATCAATCATTTCCCTCTCATCCGGCAGGTAGCCAGGACCGGTATGTGTATACAGCTTGATACCGGCAATGCCACTATCGGAGAGGTGGAAAAAGCTGTGGATGTGTGCAGAAGTGAGGGTAATGACAATATCATTATTCACAACTGTCCGTCTGGTTATCCTGCCCGACTGGAGAGCATAAATCTCAAAATTATTCCTACATTGAAAAAAATGTTTCCAGAATATCCCATTGCGTATTCCGACCATACACCAGGCTGGGAAATGGATGTGGCAGCCGTGGCCCTGGGAGCAAATCTGGTAGAAAAAACCATAACAGAGGACCGCACCACCCCAAGTGTGGAGCATATCTTTTCTCTGGAGCCCGGTGAAATGAAGAAATTCATCAGTACAATTCGGGACGTGGAAACCGCTTTGGGTCGAACCAGGCGAATCATGTATCTTGAAGAATTGGAAAAAAGAAAAAATGTCCGGCGAAGCGTTTTTTTGAAATCGAGTGTTCAGGAAGGCCAAAGGCTGGGAGATGTGGAGGTTGACTTTCGCAGGCCCGGATTCGGCATTGGTCCGGATATGTATGAGCTGTTGTTGCATTTACGGTTTATGTCTGATTTGCCGGCAGAACACCAGCTCACCTTAAAGGATCTGATCTGATGAACCGTGTTGCCATAATTCCGGCCCGGGGCGGATCAAAACGCCTGCCCAGGAAGAATGTTTTGCCCATCCAGGGGAAACCCATGTTGACCTATCCGGTTCAAACCGCTCAAAAAAGCAAAATGTTTGACCGGATAATTGTTTCCACCGAAGATGAGGAAATAAAACAAGTTGCTTTAGAGGCTGGAGCCGAGGTTTTTCAAAGACCTGAAGAATTGGCGCGGGATAGGGCCAGGGTGGTGCAGGTGTGTAAGCATGTCCTGGATGTTTTGGGCGGGCAAAACATCCATCCGGAATTTTTTTGCTGTATTTATGCCACAGCCATATTTATTATACCTGAAGATATCAAAAATTCTTTTCAACTTTTCAACCAGGAACAAAGTCCGGATGTGGTCATGGGCGTATCTGAGTTCAATCTGCATCCTGTCCAGGCCCTGGAAGACAAAGAGGGATTCTTACATCCAAAATGGCCTGAGTATCTTGGTGTCCAGTCACAATTTCATCCCCGACTGGTGGCCAGCAATGGCACTCTCTATTGGGCAAGAACAAGCTGTTTTGAACAGAATCCAAGTTTCTATTGCAAAAAATTAAGTGGTTATACCATACCCAAACAAAGGGCTATCGATTTGGATACGCAAGAAGATCTGGAGCTTGCGCGTTTAGTGGCAGAGAAGGTATTTGCCAGCAAATAGTCATGTTTTGGCAGCAGACAAGGAAATGCTTTTTTCATAAAAATTAACTCAAAGAAAAAAGATGAAACAATATTGTTACATAACCTCCATGTTCAGATCCGGCAGCACAATGATCGCCCGAATGCTGGATGTCCACCCGCAAGTTGCTAGTGCCAGCGATCCAATGCGGCCCATTTTCAACAGTTTACGGTATGATTTGGCTGATGAAAATTACCGCTCCCGGCACAGCCGCTTTGATCCTCTGGGAGATTATTTTTTGCAGGATTGCAATCTCTTGCAACGGACACTGGACGCTTCATTGGATATCAGCCCCGAAATTTCTTCATCTGAACTGGTCACAGCGGTGGTCAAACGAGCTGTAATGTTTTCCGGCTCCTATGCAGACAGGCTTGATATTGAAAAATCACTCTCCACATACAAAGAGTATGTTCAATATTTTTTTGACACTTTGGCTGATGTTTATGGACAAGGCAAAGATTATAGCTGCATAGCCTTCAAGGAAGTTTGGTCCACCGAGTTTTATTCCGCCCTGAAGAGATCCTTTCCAACCATGAAAGGTATAGTGATTGTCCGAGATCCGAGAGCGGTCGTTGCTTCAAAAAATGCTACAGGCCAGCCTTATCCCAATATCTTCATGGGCAGACAATGGCGAAAATTGGCTTGTTTAGCAGCGTATTTTGACCAAACCTATGAGGATGTACTACTTCTACGGTATGAAGACATAGTAAGCAAGCCTGAAGAATTTGTTCCCAAAATTTGTTCCTTCTTAGATATTGAATATAATGAGAGACTGCTTGATTTGTCCCTTTACCGGGACGGACAAGGCAAGCCCTGGAAGCAGAATACCAGCTACAAGGATATCAAGTCCAGGCGAATAAATGCACGCTCCGTGGACAAATGGAAATATACCCTGGATGTACAAGATATATTGTCTGTTGAGGTTTTTACCCATGATTGGATGCAATATTTTGGATATGAACCGGAACACTCAGTCGGTGATATTAACTCATTGGACATTAATTATTATAAAAGACTTGAGAATGAAAACCTTGCCCAATGGATCAAGCCCTTTGCCTTTGATACTGACAAGGAGCGCCTTGCAAATGAGATTGTTTTAGAAAAATTGCGCCTTGCTCAAGATATCAACTTGACTTCGGAAGAAAAAATGCGTCTGCATTTGAAGTGGTGGTAGGTATATGAGTCTTGCATACCAGATTGTAAAAGATTTAGGCCCCTTAGCCAGGCATTTTTCTTCCCCGGACTATGACCAATCCATTGAATACCTGCAAAAAATCCTTCCATTCCAGATCCATGTATTTGGCCCGCAAGATCAGCACAACGGATGGGTAATCCCACCGAAATATAATGTTAAGAAAGCCTTGATAAAGAAAGATGGTCAAATAATTTATGATGGAAAAAAACATGCTCTGGCCGTGGTCTGCCATTCCCTGCCTTTCAAGGGGAAGGTAGATCGGGACACCCTGCGCAAGCATTTATGGTTTGATCATCGGTTTGAAGATGCCGTGCCTTATCATTTCAGGTATTCCTATCGTCCATGGGAACGGGACTGGGGGTTTTGCATTTCTAAAAAACTTTACGACTCATTGGAACAAGGGGAATATAAAATAGACCTGGAAATCGAAGAAAGCGAGCCTGAACTGAAAGTTCTTGACTTTTATATTAAGGGCCGGTGCGATCTGGAATTTTTGTTTGTAGCCCATCTGGATCATCCGGGAATGGCCAATGATGATCTGGCTGGTTGTGCTGTAGGCGTAGAGCTGTTCAAGGCACTGACGTCAAGGAACACAAAGTTTTCTTATCGTCTTTTGCTGGTGCAGGAAATTATCGGCTCCCAATATTATCTCAATAAATTCGGGGGGGGGCATGAAGGGCTCTTCCTGGAAATGCTTGGCGTGGACGTTCCGCTTTCTGTCCAGCAGTCACTCAATGGAGATTCAATGATTGAGACCGCGTTAAAGTTTGCTTTCCAAGAGGCTGGGCTGGAAAAGAGATTTGTCGGCTTCAGGGAACTGGCCGGCAATGACGAAATAGTCTTTGAAACCTTTGGCATCCCCATGCCTTCGCTGGTCCGTTGTCCATATCCTGAATATCATTGTGAACAGGATAATATTAGCATTGTCAAGGGAAATCGGCTGAATGAGGCTCTGGACATACTTTTAAGAGTCATCAACCGCCTTGAAAAAGAAACATATATCGATAAAAAGTTCACCGGATTGCTGTGTCTTTCCAATCCGGATTATGACCTGTATGTTGATCCTGGCCAACCTGCTTTTG
>JAABUD010000296.1 GCA_011389555.1 Desulfotignum sp.
ATTTTCGCTGCAGTGGGTCCGCTTAGGGCTATCAGCCTTATTTTCCTCGGGTAAATCCCTTCAGAACCCCTGAGCTCGTGGATCTGCAAGATGTCAAGGGGCAAGCCAAACCATATCAAATTCGCCAGTTTCTGAAACTGGTTGAAAAACATGATCTTACACTGGAGGATGAATAATGCGGGACTATCATATAAACATTTTCTATTCAGATGATGACGAAGGGTACATCGCTGATATACCCGATCTTGAGGCTTGCTCCGCGTTCGGCGAGACTCCTGACGAGGCATTGCATGAAGTCCAGAAGGCCAGGGATTTGTGGATAGCGGCAGCACGAGCAGAGGGAAAAACTATTCCGCTCCCTAAATATCGACCAGTTATATATCAGGCGGTTTTTCTTTGACATAATACCGAAGTTTTTCCGCCCACAATGAATATGCCTTCCATGTTTTCTTTGAATAATGGCGCACGTTGATTTCATTTTTCAAAGATTCGATCGCGCCGGACCAGGCATTGGCCGGTTGTTCTGTATCAAAAGACCGGCCGGCCTCCGCAACGTTGTTTTGCGCAACATCCGCCTGCGGCCCATTTGTCTGGTCAAGGCATATCAAGCCGGGTGCAGGTGACGCTTTCCGCTGCGCTCCAAGCGCCCCTGACCCGGCAGCGTTCAAAAGCAAAAACACGTCACTTATAACACCTTTCTATTGACTTTCCATTTACAAGTCATATAATTAATCAAAAAAATAAATATCTATTTGTATTTGTTTGAAAAATTAATCAAATTTATTAGTCACTATTTAAGTTATGCCACTATCGATTATAGAATATTTGGAACGGGGCCCTTCAACTTCGAAAGAAATCCAGGCAGCGACTGGCTTAAGCCAGACCACCATTGCGCGAAAAATTAGAAAAATGGAAGATCGAATTGCCGCTATTCCAGAGGGGCGAACAGTTAAATATGCTGGCGTGCGTAACGCATTTAATAGTGGAAACAATATTCCATTGGGTATTATTGATGAAGTTGGCAAGCCACATTTAATTGCCCATATCCGCCCATTGATTCATGGAGGGTTCTTTATTGAACCTGTTAAAGACATCTCATTTTTATTGCTTGGTGAGAGTCGAATCGGTTTGTATGAGGATCTGCCTTATTTTCTTTATGATCTAAGGCCACAAGGGTTTTTGGGACGGCAGGTTGCCAAAAGGATCGCATCCCGATGTGATGATTTTCCATCAGATCCAAGAAACTGGAATAGCAATCACATTGGTCGATATCTTATTTCAAATGGTGATGATCTCCCTGGTAACTTTATATTCGGTGATCGTGGTTTGATTGGGACCGGACCACAATTTTTACCTGCTGCAGAAGAGGATTATCCCGATCTTGCCCGGAAAGCGATTGAAGGGGAGATCGCTGGATCCTCTGCCGGCGGTGAACAATCCAAGTTCACCGCTTTTAAGAAGAATTCCCAATGCCATGTAATTGTTAAATTTTCACCCAGAGACAATAATGAAATTGCTACACGATGGCGCGATGTTTTAATCACTGAATATCACGCGGCTGTAGTGCTTAATGCACGGATCTTCTCAGCTGCAATACCCGGCCTGATTGATATAAACGGCCAGCTGTTTCTGGAATCTCAACGTTTTGATAGAATCGGTGCACTTGGACGCAGGTCCATGATATCCCTTCAAACGATTGACTCGGAATTTACAGGCCTGGGGGGCAATTGGCCAAGGGTGATGAAACACTTGTTGAAAAAGAATTTAGTAAGCAGTGAAGATCGTCTTCATGCAGAATCCTTATGGTGGTTTGGCCGGCTTATAAACAATTCTGACATGCATTTAGGCAATTTGAGCTTATCGATAAATAAGGATATTTTCAGGTTATTGCCCATTTATGATATGTGCTCGATGGGCTTTGCCCCTAAAACCAGTGGAGAAGTGCCACCTTTTTCTTTTGGCCCTCCGGATCTGAATAGTATCAGCCTGACGGAAGATCAGCGCAAAATTGTACTAGAGGCTGCTTATGAATTCTGGGAAAACGTTTCAATGGATAGCAAAATTTCTGATCAGTTCAGCGTATATTTACAGAAAGGCAATCCTGTTAAGCATTTGATTTCTAACACAAATACAAGGTTGAGATAATTCACCTGAATTTAATTGCTATCCCAGTTCCAATACCATTTGCCGAAAATGGCAGCGTTGCCAAATTCGGCAAATGCCGATTTACAGTAAGGCAATCATCGACACCCTTTTGAAGCTCAAACAGGAAGGTAAGATACTGAGTATCGGCACCAGCATCCATGATCGGAAGAGAGCCGGAAGGCTGGCACTGAACTCGGAAATCGACCTATTGAAAAAGATCGCCATGCCTCCCTGGCCAGGTAAGGAGAGCTTCAATGGTCCGCCTCTGACTCCTGAACTCTGTTACCGGTTTGTTCTGACGAATCAACATGTACATATTGAGTTAACCGGGCCGCAAAACCTTACGGACCTTGTATCACGTATTCTTGAAAATTATCAGGCCGGTGAAATTGACCGGCTGCGGTCAGAAGTGCTTTCCATTTTAGATGCAGGTATCTATTGACCGGCCAACCAGAAAACACACCGCACCCATAAAGGAATTTTTCATGACCCCCCAGGATCTCACCCGGCTGCTCTCAGAAGTGGCCAACGGCCGAACCACTGTCACGGACGCCCAGAATCGGCTCTCCAGCCTGACATTCGAATCCCTTGAATATGCCCGGATCGACCATCACCGCTCGTTGCGCAAAGGGTTTCCCGAAGTGATCTTCGGCCTGGGCAAGACCCGGGAACAGATCACCGGGATCCTGGAAAAAATGGTGCCCAGAGAAAACGTGATCCTGGTGACCCGCATCGACCCGTCCATTGCAGACCCGCTTGTGGCGCATTTTACCGATGCCACGTATTTTCCGGATGCCCGGCTCCTGCGGATTCAGAAAACCGCTCCGGATATCACCGGGACCGGCACCATCCTGGTCATCACCGCCGGTACCTCGGACATCCCCGTGGCAGAAGAAGCCGTGCTCACGGCCCGGGCCATGGGCAACCGGGTCGACTCCCTGTTTGACGTGGGCGTGGCCGGGATCCACCGGTTGTTCGCCCACAGGGAGATGATCCAGCAGGCCGGGGTGATCATTGTGGCTGCGGGCATGGAAGGGGCCCTGCCTTCGGTGGTGGCGGGCATGGTGGGAGCACCGGTCATTGCCGTGCCCACCAGTATCGGGTATGGCACCAGTTTCGGGGGCATGACCGCGCTGCTGGGCATGCTCAATTCCTGCGCGTCCAATATTGCCGTGGTCAACATTGACAACGGGTTTGGCGCCGGGTACATGGCATCGGCCATCAACCATGTGGGGGCGGACCGAAACAAACCGCTGTGAGATAAAATGGCCTGGGGTGGATTTTTTTGTTGACAGACCCTGAATTTATATATAATGAATTAACTTTACAGAAAGTAAATATGACATGACACCCGAATTGACAAGCATACTACTGGCAGTCCTGATTATTATCGTGGAGGTAATTATTGATACCTCCAGACGACGGGGCTCCTAGTGGCATAATTTAATTGACAAGTTAAAAGCCGTTATCAGCCCCGAGGGGGGCAGATAACGGCTTTTTTGCTTTTAAGGAGAGACATATGCGCAGCCACATTGCAACATCAGGGGTGGAAAGAGCCCCCCACCGGAGCCTGATGAAGGCCCTGGGCTACACGGACAGGGAGATCCGCCAGCCGTTGATCGGCATTGCCAATGCCGCCAATGAACTCATTCCCGGCCACATGCACCTGGACACCCTGGTAGGGGCGGTCAAGTCCGGTATCAGCATGGCCGGGGGCACGCCCATGGAGTTTTCCACCATCGGGGTGTGTGACGGCATTGCCATGAATCATGCCGGCATGCACTATTCTCTGGCCTCCCGGGAACTGATCGCCGATTCCATCGAGGTCACGGCCATGGCCCACCCGTTTGATGCCATTGTCTTGGTGCCCAACTGTGATAAAATCGTCCCCGGCATGCTCATGGCCGCAGCCCGGCTCAACATTCCGGCCATTTTCATCAGCGGCGGCCCCATGCTGGCCGGACTGGATCCAAAAGACCAGACCCAAAAAATCGATCTGGTGTCCGTGTTCGAGGCCGTGGGCGCAGTGCGGGCCGGCCGCATGAACGAGGCTGACCTGGCTGCGGTCGAGGATTGCGCCTGCCCCACCTGCGGGTCCTGTGCCGGGATGTTCACGGCCAACTCCATGAACTGCCTCACTGAAGCCTTAGGGCTCGCCCTGCCCGGCAACGGCACCATCCCGGCCCCCATGTCCCGGCGCATCCGCCTGGCCAAGGAGACGGGCATCCAGATCATGGCGCTGCTGGAACAGGGGATCACCCCGGATAAAATCATGACCCGGCAGGCGTTCATGAACGCGCTGACCGTGGACATGGCCCTGGGCTGTTCCACCAACACGGTGCTGCACCTGACCGCCATCGCCCATGAAGCCGGCATCCCCCTGGACCTGTCCGTGATCAACCAGGTCAGTGAAAAAACCCCGCATATCTGTTCATTGAGCCCGGGCGGACCCGACCACATCCAGGACCTGGACCGGGCCGGCGGGATCCCTGCGGTGATGAAAACCCTGGACGGCCATTCCCTGCTGGATGCCGGGTGCCTCACGGCCACGGGAAAAACAGTGGCAGACAACCTGACTTCAGAAGTCGTCAAAGACCGGGCCGTGATCCGGCCCGCCACGGACCCCTATCATGTCCAGGGGGGCCTGGCCGTGCTGTTCGGGAACCTGGCACCGGACGGATGCGTGGTCAAGCAGTCCGCCGTGGTGGAAGAGATGATGACGCACCAGGGGCCGGCCCGGGTGTTTGACACGGAAGAAGCCGCTACCAAAGCCATCCTGGGAGGGAAAATCAATGCCGGAGACGTGGTGGTGATCCGGTATGAAGGCCCTGCCGGGGGCCCGGGCATGCGGGAGATGCTCACCCCCACCTCGGCCATTGCCGGCATGGGCCTGGGGGCTGCCTGCGCATTGATCACGGACGGCCGGTTTTCCGGGGGCACCAAAGGGGCCTGCATCGGCCATGTGTCTCCGGAAGCGGCCGACGGCGGACCCATTGCCGTGATCCAGGAAAACGACCTCATCCGCATCGATATCCCGGCCAAAACCATTGAACTGATGGTGCCCGAAGATGAGATCCGGGAACGGCAGGCCCAGTGGGTCAAACCGGAACCCAAAATCAAGACCGGGTATATGGCCCGGTATGCCCGGCAGGTTTCTTCCGCCGGCCAGGGAGCGATTTTTCACTCATGACACAGGAGAAGACAATGAAACTGACAGGGGCACAAGTTTTGATTAAAATGATCAAGGCCCAGGGCGTTGACACCATATTCGGATATCCCGGCGGTGCCACCATCGATATCCATGATGAAGTTGTCCGCCACGATGACCTGCGTCATATTCTGGTGCGCCATGAACAGGGCGCGGTCCATGCGGCGGACGCCTATTCCCGGGCCCACCAGACCACGGGCGTGGCCCTGGTGACCTCGGGACCGGGGGCCACCAACACGGTCACGGGCCTGGCATCGGCCCATGCCGACTCCATTCCCATGGTGGTGTTCTGCGGCCAGGTACCCACCGGGCTCATCGGCAATGACGCGTTCCAGGAGGTGGATATCGTGGGTATCACCCGGCCCTGCACCAAACACAACTACCTTGTCAAAGACCCGGACAAACTGGCGGCCACCATCCAGGAAGCGTTTTTCATCGCCCGGTCCGGCCGGCCCGGCCCCGTGCTCGTGGACCTGCCCAAGGATATCATCCAGGCCAAAATCGATTTCACCATGCCCAAAGAACCCAATCTGCGGTCCTACAAACCCAATTACAAGCCCAACAAGAAACAGATCCACAAGGTGGTGGAGATGATCAAGGCGGCAAGACGTCCCGTGGTGTTTGCCGGCGGCGGCGTGATCCTGTCCCGGTCATCCGAACAGGTCACCCGGCTGGC